>CAYGHZ010000256.1:0-3020 GCA_964349635.1 uncultured Candidatus Marinamargulisbacteria bacterium | reverse complement strand
AGACGGGACCCTGCTCGACACGCAAACTACCCAAGGCACTTTTGCCGATACATTCACATTGGCGGAAGGCAAGCATACGATTACCGCTGAATCGCAGGACGGCGCAGGAAATATCTCTGGCCAAATGAGCCAAGCGATCACGGTCGACTTAACCCCGATCAGCCTTGTTTCAGATTCCATATCCGGTCTAACCCATTTAAAAGCGGGAACCTATGCCGGCAAGTTTGTTTTCAGCGAAACACCCAATCCGAATTATTCGATTGTCCTTAAATCCGGCAACTCAACGATACCGGTGGCCGCGGATGGCAGCTTCCAAATCACAGCCCAAACCCTGAATGGAAATTACCATTTTGAACTTGCCAATGTGACTGACAACGCCGGTAATATCTCCAATCCGGTTTCGGCTACAACCTATGTAGTAGATACGATTGCTCCTGCGGCCCCCAGCTTAATGCAAGCTAAAACGCTGATTAATAGCGCCACTTACCAGGATACGATTCAGGCTGAAGCCGCCTCCATAGTTCGGACGTATGTAGACGGGATCTTATTGGACACACAAACCACGCAAGGAACGTTTGGGTATGCCTTCACGTTTTCTGAAGGCAAGCATACGATCACAGCAGAATCGCAAGATAGCGCGGGAAATATTTCTGCCCAAATGATTCAATCGATTACAGTGGACTTAACCCCTATTCGCCTGATTTCCGATTCGATCTCCGGCCTAACCTATCTCAAAGTGGGAACCTATACCGGATCGTTTGTTTTCAGCGAAACACCCAACCCGAATTATTCGACTGTCCTTAAGTCCGGCAACTCAACAATACCGGTAGCCTCCGATGGCAGTTTTCAAATCACATCGGAAACCGTGAATGGAAATTACCATTTTGAACTCGCCAATGTGACTGATGCCGCCGGTAATATCTCCAATCCAGTGTCGGCTACAACCTACCTAGTGGATACGATTGCTCCCACAGCGCCAAACTTAATTCAGGCCAAATCGTTAATTAATAACGCCACTTATGCCGATACATTTCAAATCGACCCAGACACCACGCTTCGCGTATTTTTGGATCATACGTTAGTCTCCGATCAACGGAATGTGACATTCACATTGTCCGAAGGCAAACACACGATCACCGCTGAGGCCCAGGACAGAGCGGGAAATATTTCTGCTCAAATGAGTCACGCCATTACGGTAGACCTAACCCCGATTAGCCTGGTTTCCGATTCGATCTCCGGCCTAACCTATCTCAAAGCGGGAACCTATCCCGGATTGTTTGTTTTCAGCGAAATGCCGAAGCCGGGCTATTCTGTTGTTCTTAAATCCGTCAACGCAACTATCCCGGTAGCGGCAGATGGTTTTTTCCAAGTCACACCGCAAACCGTGAACGGAACGTATCATTTTGAGTTCACCAATGTTGCTGACGAGGCCGGTAATGTCTCGAATCCGGTCTCAGCCACATCCTATGTTGTCGATACCATTGCGCCGCTGCCTCCTGTTTTTGCAAGCCCGCTAAACCTCGCTAACAGTTCTCTTTACCAAGATCAAATCAAGGGTGAAGCCGGAACCACCGTGACTCTGTATGACGGTAATTCGATCATTCAAAAAATTGATCAAAGCAACGGGCAAGTTCCCATATCTGCCTTGTTTAATGAAGCCACTCACACCTTAAGTATTGAATCTACCGACAAGGCAGGGAACGTTTCGGCGAAAACAACACAAAGGATGGTCGTAGATTTAACCGGCTTGCAGGTGGTTGGATTTTCCTTGGGTCATGCGCCATTGGTGCGTGCCAATACCTATGAGTTCACTCTGACGTTTTCAGAGCCGGTGGATGCTTCAAAGAAGCCGAAAATCGTGATTAAGGCGGGAAGCGGCAGAGAAGCCAATGTTGCCCTTACCAAATACGAAGGTACGACCTTAATGGGAACAGTCACCTATGAAAAAGGAGACGACGGACAAAGCATGATCGAGATTTCCGGCATCTACGATAAGGCCGGGAACAAAACAGACCCCTTTAAAACAACGGCCTATTTAGTCGACACCGCGCCACCCGCCGCACCGATATTTGTGGCGCCCAAGTCGTTGGTCAATAGTTCGGCCTATTTGCTTCACATTCAAGGTGAATCCGGAAGCAGCGTCATGGTTTATGACAATGGAATCGCGATTAAAACAGTGACTCAAAATACCTCAACTCAAGCCGTAAGTCTGACCCTTGCCGAAGGCAACCACAGGTTAAAAGCAACCTTGACGGATCCGGCCGGAAATATCTCCGATCAAACCGGCCAATCCGTGACTGTGGATTTAACCAAGCCGGTGATTGCGGATTTCAAAATGCTGACGCCGTCGCCGGTCAGCGCCAACACCTATTCGGTGTCGCTCACTTACTCGGAACCCATCGATGAAAGCAAAGCGCCGGTCATCATCGTCAAAACGGTCGGCGGACAAACTCGCCTGGTCGTGAATGGCAAGGTGACCTTCCAACCTGGTGATGATGGGCAAAGTCTCTTGGAAGTGTCCGGAGTTTATGATCCGGCTGGAAATGTGTCGGATCTTTATCGCGCCAACGGATTTTTGGTCGACACAGTGGCTCCGGCCGCTCCGGTGTTCGTGTCACCAAAATCGCTGGTGAATAGCTCTGCTTATTCTCTTCAAATTCAGGGCGAAGCTGGCGCAACCCCCCGAATTTATGACAACGGCGTTTTGGTTCCGGGGAACTTGGTTCTGTCCGAAGGCCAGCATACGCTGACTGCCACTCTGACGGATGCCGTGGGCAACGTCTCCAATGCCACCACTCAGAATGTCATTGTCGATTTAACGAAGCCCAAGATTACGAATTTTGCGATGCTTACCCCATCGCCAGTGAGCGCCAACGCTTATTCGATTTCGTTGACGTTCTCCGAACCCATCGACGACAGCAAAGCGCCAGTGATTGTCGTCAAAACAGCCGGTGGGCAGACCCGGCCGGTCGTAAATGGAAAAGTCACCTTCCAACCCGGAGACGATGGTCAAAGCGTTT
>CAYGHZ010000255.1:0-3021 GCA_964349635.1 uncultured Candidatus Marinamargulisbacteria bacterium | reverse complement strand
TATTTTTAAATCGCGGCTTATAAAAAATTTGCCTTAACATTTTATAATCATATTGGGAGCGGTTGTGTTATTCGGAATAAAAGGGGCGAAATTGAAGTCAATTCAAGTGTTTTTGTGTTGCCTGATCGTGATGGTCCATGCGGAGTGCTTTGCCGCGAGTGTGTCCGTGCGCAGGTTTAGCACGGTTGGGGTTGCCGGAGCCGGCGGTGGCAACCAGATTATCAATTTAAACCCCAATGTCGGAAGCCGGACGAATACCTTCCTGGTAACGGCAATAAGAACGGCCACCTACTCGTCGATGTCGGTAACGTCAAATTCAAGGTCCGAGTCGTCCATTGTACTGGCGCAGCCGACACAATTGAGATTCAAGCCCGCAGCGCTGTCATTGTCGATTACCGGCCTTGCGCTCGTTTATCCAAACCCGTTCCATTTTAGCAGCGGAACGACGCTGGGGTACGACTTATCGGACGATGCCGAAATAGAAGTTCAGTTGTATGACATGGCGGGCAATCAGATTGGGCGCTTTATTCGGTCGGCCACTCTTGAAGGCGGTAGGGCGGGCTTAAATCACCTTCCAATTAATAGAGATACATTGAACGGCTACGAATTATCATCCGGAGTCTACCTCTATTTTATTTTGAACAACGGCAAAGTCCTGGCTAAGGGACGGATGGCGGTGGTTCCATGAACAAGCAGTTGACGATTTTCGCTTTGGTTACTTGTTTTGCCTTGGGCTGGTCTGCGGCGGTTTTCGCTACGCCTATCGCATTCCAAGTTTCCGACATTGGTTCTTCGGCTGAAATGATCGGACGGGCCAATATTGGCGGATTTAGCCGTTCCGCCAACGGTATTTTCGAAAATCCCGCGTCGCTTTATCGGATCAACGCGATGTCGGCGTCGCTGTTTACCACGACGTTCATGGAGACGATTACCTACTTTAATGCGGCTTACGCCGCAAAAACAGAATATGGAGGATTTGGGGTCGGAATTTATTCCGCGTCCGTGCCCGAAATTTATGAGACCTATCAGTATGGCTCGGCAACCAAACCTTCGTACGGCGTTCAGTCATCGTTTAGATATGAAAATTATCTGGTAAAAGCCGCCTATCAATCGTCCCCGGCGCCCAATATATATGTAGGAACGTCTGCGCTTTTCTATTCCAGCGGATTTACGATCGGCAACTATAAATCAAAAGGCGCCAACGTCGAAATTGGCGGTATCTGGGATCTGAAACCGCTTGAACTGTCGTTGGTCGGAACCAACCTGATAGGCCAATGGGGAACCCTCTTTGAGTCCGGCGGATCTGAAATTCTACCCACTCGTTTTATCTTTTCCGGACGATACGATTTTACGGATGCGGAACTTCTGACTCAAATCACCCGCACCGGCCACAAACCGGGATTTTTAAGATCGTTCGCCGTTAGCGCTCCGCTTTTGTCTCGGCTGCTCCATATTTCGGCCGGCTACAAAGAGTTTTATAACTTAGATGACATTCAAAGCAATTACACGATTGGCCTTGGTCTCAGTTTGAACGGCATGGATTTTGAATACGCCTACGAACGCAGCAGCAACCCGTTCTTTAATGGGAAGCACTATTTTTCGACAAACCTGTATTTTGGCGACGCGCCGATCAAGAAGGAATTACCTGCTCCCCAAATAATAGATCCGACTCCCAACGTCGTGATTCAGGTGATCCCGACCATCAATGTGGTTGCCCCGACACCAAACGCGGAGCCAATGGTACCAACCTTGAATTTTGTAATTCCTCCGATTGAACCCACATCAAATTTTGTGCCGACCCAAGATATCGTGTCCATGTTTGCCGAACCCACACCGAATATCGTGGCGGCGCCCAAAAAAGTAATAAATAAGCCGAAACCAAAGCCAGTAAAAAAAATCGTTAAGAAAAGAAGGGGTAAACGCCGATGAAAAAATATTTAGGAATAGTTCTATTTAGTCTACTAATTTGCGGAGCAATCTTCGCAAAAGCGCCGCAAATTATCGATGTGCAGGCCACATTTAGCGACGCTAACGGTCCGCTTAACGGCAACCACAGTGTAGTAGTGGGCATTTATACAGGCGCGGATTCCGTGACTCCGATATGGCAGGAAACGTTTTCTCAGACCCAATTCACCAATGGTTTTCTAGAATTAGAGCTAGGCAAAACGGTTCCCATTGAAAGCGGAATTTTGAATATTGTGGACGGTCGGTTTGGTTTCAAAATCGATGGGTCGACTGATCTTGTATTTGTGTCCATGCGCTCGCATCCGTATTCATTAAATTCGGAATATGCGGCCAAAGCCGCCAGCGTCGTCGGGCTCCCCTTTTCGGCGGCGGCGCCCACCAACGGCCAGGCGCTTATCTGGAACGCCAGCGCCACGCCCCCCAACTGGCAGCCGGCAAACTTACCCACGCCTACACCCTATTTGGCGGGAACCGGGTTAACGGTTAATAACTTTACATTTAGCTTAAACAATACCGGCGTTTCAGCAGGAATCTATGGCGGCGCCACCCGAATCCCGGTCTTAACAATCGATGCTCAGGGGCGAGTCACGACCGCAAACGAAACCGTTCTGACCATTCCACCTCAAATAGTAGATCGTTCAACAGAGTGGAATGCCGCATTTGCAACGGCCAACCAAATTAGTTCCGTGCGACTCAACAATTGGAACGCTGCATTTGGTTGGGGTAATCATGCATCGGCAGGCTATTTGACATCAGTGGGCGGGGCACAGCTCAACGCTCTTTTCACCTCGGATGGAATTTTGAAACGAACCGGTCCGGGGACATATGTTTCCGTTGCGGATAATTCGGCAAATTGGGATAGGGCGGTTGCAACGGCGAATTTGATTAGCTCGGCGACGATTAGCAATGCGAATACAGCGTTTGGATGGGGCAATCACGCAGCAGCCGGATATCTGACATCGGCAAGCTCGACAAATTGGGATCGAGCGGTTGCTACGGCAAATCAAATCACAACAACCCGAATCAACAATTGGAATGCGGCCTTTGCAGCAGTTG
>CAYGHZ010000254.1:0-3072 GCA_964349635.1 uncultured Candidatus Marinamargulisbacteria bacterium | reverse complement strand
CACCTCCGATTCCGGGACGGAGAAGGGTGGGCCCGACGGAAGATGCGGGTGATACACCACCTGAAGCGAATCTAAGACAAAAAATTCCGGTTGCACGTCATCAATCGCTTTAATAATTCGGGTCAAATTCATCTCCGCCAGAACCAGAAGCGATGGCGGATTCTCGCCCAAACGCTCTGACCGCAAGCGTAGCTGCGACGCGGATTCTTCGCCGGAAACATACAGCACAGTTCGTCCGGATTTCGCCAGTTGCTGCGCAATCTGCAACGACAACGTCGATTTCCCAATCCCGGGTTCGCCGCCCAACAAGCACACCGATCCCGGCACAAACCCTTTGCCCAGCACTCGATCTAGCTCTATTAACTGCGTCGGTACCGCTTCTTCCTGTTGCGGAGCGATGCTTTCCAGGGGAACGGGCCCATTCACATTCCGGACATGCAACACTCTGCCCTTCTTTTCCTTGGCGATTTCCGCTTCTTTTAGCGAATTCCAGCTATCGCAATCGGGACATTTCCCTGCCCATCGAGGAAACGAGGCGCCGCAATTCGAGCAGACATACTGCAACGACATTTACGAAACAGAACTTGAAAGTTGCTTATCTTTTTTAGGAGGTCGTTTCGCGGCGGGCAGCGCCTTTTCTTCGGCCATCGGCGCTACCTGAAACACAACTTCATTGTTTTTAAGAGTTGCCTTAACCTGAATATTTCCGCGTAAATTTTCACGCAACATCTGATCCGCCAACGCATCTTCAAGAAACTCTTGAATCGCACGGCGCAATGGACGAGCACCTTGTTTCTGATCGAAGCCTTTTTCAACCAAGTAGTCTTTGACCTTATTATCCACAACCATCTTGATTGGCTTTTCATCCAGCCGCTTTTGGACATCGCCCAACATAATATCGACGATATGGCGAATATTTTCTTTCGTAAGCGCCTTGAAAATAATAATATCGTCGATACGGTTCAAAAATTCCGGCTTAAATTCCCGCCGCAATTCTTCTTTTAATTTAATTTTCATTGCCTCATATTTCGTGTCGGTATAACGCGTCGGATCCAAAAACCCAAACGTCGTTTCAGTTTCGATAAACTTGCTACCCACGTTAGAGGTCATTACCACAATCGTATTTTTAAAATCAACCGTCCGTCCGGTCGAATCGGTCAATCGGCCATCATCCAGAATTTGCAGCAAAATATTCACTACATCCGGCGACGCTTTTTCCAATTCATCAAACAACACCACCGAATACGGCTTGCGGCGCACAGGCTCTGTTAATTGCCCACCTTCGTTATAGCCTACATATCCCGGCGGCGAACCGATCAACCGCGAAACCGTATGCTTTTCCATATACTCTGACATATCGATCCGAACGACGTGATCACGATTGCCAAACAAGAACTCCGCAAGCGTCTTGGCCATTTCGGATTTACCTACCCCGGTCGGCCCTAAAAACAGGAACGATCCAATCGGTTTTTTGGGATCCTTCAATCCAACTTTTGCACGTTTGACAGCCCGAACCAACGCGTTGATCGCATCGTCCTGGCCCACGATACGTTTCTTTAATTCTTCACCCATTTTCAACAATCGAGCGGATTCCTCCTGCGTCAATTGGGTCACCGGAACCCCGGTCCAGGCCGCCACAATTTCAGCAATGGTGGATTCCGTTACCCGATTTTCCGCCGAGTCTCGATCCGGCTGTGGGAACTGGCCTTTTTTGGTTTCGATATCCTGGATCTTGGCGTCCAAAAGCGTCACAAGCTCCGTATCTGATTTTGAAACGGCTGTTTCGCGCTCAATTTGCAATTTCTTCTGCTCGTTAATTAAATCTTTAAGTTCCGGATTCAATGACGACGCCTTCAACATCACTTTCGATGCCGCTTCGTCGATCAAATCCACCGCCTTATCCGGCAAAAACCGATCCGTAATATAACGCGACGCCAACTCTACCGCTTCTTTCAACGCCTCGTCAGTAATGACGACGTTATGAAACTCTTCGTAACGGCTGCGAATCCCTTTTAAAATTTCCAGCGCCTCTTCCTTACTAGGCTCTTCGACCAACACCGACTGAAAACGACGCTCAAGCGCGCCATCCCCTTCGATATGCTTCCGATATTCATCCAACGTAGTGGCGCCGATACATTGCAGCTCGCCACGCGATAGCGCCGGTTTAAATAAATTGGCCGCATCCAAACTTCCTTCAGATCCACCCGTTCCAATAATTGTGTGCAACTCGTCCACAAACAAAATCACGTTTTTGGCCTTACGCACTTCTTCCATCACTTTTTTAACGCGATCTTCAAACTCACCCCGATACTTGGTACCAGCGACTAATAATCCCAAATCCAACGTAATCACACGTTTGTCCCGCAGCTTATCCGGCACCGACCCTTTGCGAATTTTTTGGGCTAATCCTTCTACAATCGCGGTCTTACCAACACCCGGCTCACCGGTTAATACAGGGTTATTTTTAGTACGTCGGCTTAAAATCTGAATAATTCGCTCGATTTCTTTTGAGCGCCCCACCACCGGATCCAACTTACCTTCTTGGGCCAACCAGGTCAGGTCGCGACCGAACAAATCCAGTGTTGGCGTCGGAACGTCTTGCACTGTTTGATGCGGGACAGCGACACGATTGCCCAATAACTTAAAGAGCACTTCTTTAAAATTCGCTAAATTAACGCCTAGTTCCGCCAACACCCGCGCAGCGATATTGGTAGGATCCCGAAAGATCGACAAAAATAAATGCTCGACGTTCACATAATTGTGACCCAATTTCCGCGCCTCATCCCACGCGTAGGTCAACACTTGCTTCGCTTGTTGCGTAAACGGGATATTGCCGTATTCCGACGACAAACCGCCGTATTCCAAACGCTCTTCGACGCTAATTTTAATTTGTTCCGGGGAAATTCCGATTTCGTTTAATGATTTAATGACGACATTGTCGCCTTCGCCCAAAATCCCAAGCAAAATATGTTCGGTACCGACATAGCTGTGGTGAAAGCGCTTTGCTTCTTCCTGCGCCAGCATAATGGCCTGGATGGCCTTCTCAGTAAACCGGGAAAACATCTAAAAAAG
>CAYGHZ010000253.1:0-3083 GCA_964349635.1 uncultured Candidatus Marinamargulisbacteria bacterium | reverse complement strand
CGTGCGCTAGGGGCCGCTCACTTAATGGCCGGCGACTATGCGGCTGCGAGAATTGGAATCCTTAGGATTAATTTTGCGTGAAGTCTTGCCCACTTCCCCGCCGTCAGTCCGGTATAGCCTAACTTCTTTGGGCCGTGAGTTTGAGCCTATTTTGGATAAGTTTTTGGAAGTTGGAAAAAAACTTCAGAAGAAATGACGCAAATTCTTTACATCGGTATTGGTGGCTTTTTTGGATCGGTCAGCCGATTTCTAGTTTCACGATTTATTGGCGGTCTTTGGCCTTCGTTTCCCTGGGGAACGCTGGTCGTGAATGTCAGCGGTAGTTTTGTCTTGGGGCTGATTGGTTATTTGGTGTTCTATGGCCGATCTCTAAGTCCGGATATGCGGGGTTTAATTACCATTGGATTTATCGGTGCTTACACCACCATGTCGACCTTCGCGTTTGAATCGTTTCGAATTGCGGAATTATCGGACTATCTGGCGTTTACGTTCAATATCTTATTAAATGTCGGGTTGTGCTTATTGGCGGTTTTTTTGGGGCGGCAACTGGCCATCCTAATGGTGAGGTAACCTGATGGAATCGATACTTTTACGGCTTTATCTAAGTGAAAAAGACAAATTTAACGGCCACCCTCTTTTTCAACACATCGTTCAGTATTTGCGCGAGAATCACTTTGCGGGAGTTACGGTATTGCGGGGCATCGAAGGGTTCGGAAAATCAGCCAAGGTTCACACGTCCAGCATGCTTGAACTTTCGACCGATGAGCCGATTATTGTTGAAATTATTGATTCGTCTGAAAAAATTGAGGCGTTTAAACAGGTTTATAAAACCTGGGGCGTTTCGATATTGGTTACGGAACAGAGCGTTAAAATAATTTAATCGTCGCCGTGCATACAACACTCGGAGACGCCGTGCTCGCGCGCGTGCTTGAGCGCGAATGTCCACCAGAGAAGCTGTTCGATCACCAGTTCGGCCTTTTTATTGAGCGCTTGTTCGACAGGCTGTCCTTCGGGAGTAAACGCCTGGGCAATTCGGGGAATATTGACCTCTTCCCGAATCGTCGCCATTTGCATCTCGACCGACACCAGGCGCAACTGCTCGACAGCGCGAACGCCGCCGGCCATGCCGCCGTAGCTTACAAACGCCACTGGCTTGTTGTTCCATTCGTCGTAAACATAATCGAGGCAGTTTTTTAATGCTCCGGGATAACCGTGATTGTATTCCGGGGTCACGATAATGAAGCCATCGGCTTCTTTGACCTTGGCCGCCCATTCTTTGGCGCCTTGGGTTTCGTAAACACCCTTAAGACCTTTTGGCCCTGCCACTTCGTTGTAGTTTGGCATTTGCCAATCCATCAGATCGACCAACTCAAATTTTGCTTTTGTATTGGCCTGGGCTACTTTCAAAACCCATTGCGCTACAACCGGACCTCGCCTGTTTTTACGTGTGCTGGCAATGATGACGTGAATCACCGGCTTTTTCATCGAACGACCTTAAAGGCATGAGCCCAGTCGTTGCGAATAAACCCCGGCAGGCACCACAGAATACACAGTGGCTCAATGGCGCGGGCCGATTCTACTTTGCCCATATCTTCCGCATTCCAACCAAATTGATCGAGGATTCCGACTACTTCTTTTTTTGCCTCATCGTCGTTGCCGCAGATAAACATCGAGGGCTTTCCTTCCTTGAACGATGGATTCACCATAAAGGCATTGCCCACACTGTTAAATGCTTTTACAAAATTTGCTTTCGGCGCCGCCTTTTGAAGCCGCTCCATTAATGATTCGTCCATCTTTGTGAAATAGTGGATGACACCATTGACCGGCGGTTTGTCGTCGATGGGATTGGTGGTATCGATGACCGTCTTACCGTTCACATCGATAGATTTTAAAATCTCTTCTGCTTTATTTCCCTTAACAGCCAAGACGACAATATCACCAAATTTCGCTGCGTCTTGAAATGATCCGGTTTTTGCAGCCGGATTTTTTAGTTTCCATTCTTGCAGTTTATCGGGGTGACCCGAGCCTACCATGACGTCGTAGTTATTTTTTAGAAACCCCGCCGCCAACGTTTTTGCGACATCGCCGGAACCCAGAACGCCTATCTTTTTTGCCATCTCCTGTCCCCTTTCGTAGGTCTTTTATTATTATGCCAGGAGCGGGCAGGCCTCTCAAATTCTGTTTTACCGGCAACCGGCTGAGCGTTGTAATCAAATGACTCGAGTGTTTGCGTTTTGATAGGGCTACCGAGCTTTCGTTCAATCTGACGAATCATGTCGCGGTCTTCGCTCGTGACAAAACTATAGGCGTCACCGGTTCGCGAGGCGCGGCCTGTACGGCCAATACGGTGAGTATACGCTTCGGAGGTGTCCGGTAAATCATAATTAATCACGTGGGTAACACGAGAGATATCGATACCGCGAGCCGCGATGTCGGTTGCCACCATAATATCGAACTTGCCATCACGAAAGCCGTTCAGTGCATTTTGCCGTTGGCTTTGAGACAGATTACCTTGTAGTGACGCACTTCGGTATCCGTTTTTTTGCAATTTGGCATCCAGACCTTTGGCCCGGTGCTTGGTCTTTGTAAACACCAACACGGATCCGGTTCTTGTTGTTTTTAGAATTTCCAGCAGCAGATCGGTTTTTAAATGGCCTTTGACCGGAAACACCGAGTGCGTAATCGCTTCCACCGGCTGAGTGTGACTGATCTCAATTGTAACGGGATTTTTTAAAATCGCACTGGCCAGTCGTCGGATCTCCGATGGCATTGTGGCCGAAAAAAGAAGCGTTTGGCGTTTGGCCGGGATGTCGTGTAGCAATTGCCGAATATCCGGCAAAAAGCCCATATCGAACATATGATCGGCTTCATCCAACACCAGCATTTCGATTCGAGAGAAATTTACATTGCGTTGACGGACGTGATCCAGCAAACGCCCCGGACACGCGACGACGATATCCACGCCGCGACGCAAATTATTGATCTGACCTTTAGCGCCGACGCCGCCGTAAATCGTAATGCTTTTCAGGCCGGTCTGTTTTCCTAAAGCACGAATCGATTCATTGATTTGCTCGGCCAACTCA
>CAYGHZ010000252.1:0-3170 GCA_964349635.1 uncultured Candidatus Marinamargulisbacteria bacterium | reverse complement strand
GAATATTTACAATTAATTAGGTCATTATTAATATAAATCTCTGTTCCACAAAAAATCTTGGGGGGGGGGTATTAAATGAATCGGTTATCCGCTCTTTGTCTACGTGCTTTGCCTGTTGCTGCAAGGCGATTAAATTCGATCGCTATGCGTCGCGTTCACACATTGGCAGATCATCTCAATACTACCGCTGTAACCAGTCGCCCGATATCAACCTACAAATTTATTGAGCAAATGGGAGCCAAAGTATCTTCCAATCCAAATTACGGGACGCCCATTTGCGGACCCCTTCGCGTCGTGCGGGAAAGTGACGTGAATTGTTTTTTGATGCCGGCTGAAAAGCAAAAGGGATTTGACTTTAAATTGGGACTTTCAAGAATGGCCGAGCAAATGAAGCTGGCGCCTGATTCCAAGGTGTGGTGGGTTGGCGGAGATCTAACCGGAATATTTTCAAAAGAAACGTCTCCTCGCGCCGTTAATGCATTAACCCAGTTTATCCAAACGAATTTTTTGGACCGCACAGGCAATTTCCGAAACGATCGATTGTTACTTAGCGAATTTGCCGGTCCCGAGGACGCCAGCGGCAGTTCCTTTAGCGGAATCCGATGTGTGGGAAAGGTCTTGGAACGCATGCCAGGGCTAGCCAGGAATTTTCTCGCTTATTCAGCCATAAATAATACTGCCTGGTTTCGCAGTATAGGGGCCCTCCCCCATCCCAATATCCAAAATATGTACCTAGTCCACGGCGATCGCCCCGGAGAGACTGACGCGTGGGACTCCAACGGCCTAGCAAGAAACGGAGTAATCCTAGAGGGTGGTTGCCGATCATTAGAATATATTTTCGATATTTTGGCCGGTAATGGACAGGTGATTGGTATTCAGGGCATAAGAGGCCGTAACGCCGATTCGGTTGATTCCGAAAGCGGGCTCCTTTACCTATCGGCAGCGGGGTTCATATCTGATTTAAAGGGGTATCTGAATTCCAATCCGCACGCTGACTACGACAATGTCGCCAAATTCTGGGCCAATTACACTCACATGCGGCCTGCATTTGATCCTCGAAAAAGCGATGCACACACCAAACCATTTTTCATTGAAAAGGCCTGGCAACTATTTAGAGATCAGCAATTAATCCCAAAAGTTCTAACCCATTTTCACGACTTTAAAGGAGAGTTTTAGCCATGCATAAAATTATTGCTTCCCGTCCAACATTCCACCAACTCCCGCTCCACCGTATGGTTTCGGTAGATGTTATCCCTGAAACCGGTTTTGAAATGGATCAAAAAAGTTACGACAACGCCATCCGAAACGGATTTTTCCAAGTCAAAATGCCCTCGGCCCTGAAAGCCCATATCGCGACCCTCGACGCCTTCGTCAACAAGTTCTACGAAAACAAGAAAAACGATGGAAGCAAAGAAGACGCCTATCGCGGATTCAACAAGCAATTTAACGACGCCAATCCCAACCTACTCAATCCGCTACAAGGCTATATAGTCGACAACAACAAAGCCGACGCAAAACGGCAAAATCAGGTGGAGCGATTCAGCCTGGTCAATTCGCCCACTCATCCGAACTGGAGTTTTTTCCCACCGGAGGTAAAAGCAGCGGCAGAATCCATGAATCAATTGGGAATCGATGTCCTAAAATTTGTTCTCAAAAAACTGGGCGTCAGCGACAATTTTCTGGCTGCGGCCAGCGGTGGCGCAGCCATCAACCAGGGGGATCATTTCAATCTCTACAACCACTTCGATCCCAGCGAAAAAATCAGAGGTCTTAAAGAACACAAGGATTGGAGCAATGTGACCGTGCTTCGATCCACTCAACCGGGACTCTGCGCGCAAATTGGCGGTGATTGGCAGCGGGTCCAAGCCACTTCACCGGACTACCTCGTCATCAATTTTGGAACCACCCTAGAAATCCTCACCCAACATCTGCCGGAAAACGAACGGGTCGTGGCCTCGAACCACTTGGTAACGCAACAACAAACGGATCGGGTTTCCTACACCATATTTTTAGATCATGGCATTACCACACCCATCTATGAGCTTCACGACATGGGGCCAGATCGCCGGCTGGTGATGCACAAGCACTACCCGACTTTCCTAGCATATGCCATCGAAATGTCGGCAAAGAGCTACGAAGGTGCCGGTGCAGGAGACGAAATCGTTTAATTCGATATTTTCAAAATCCGAGGAATATCTTGGTCGTCCCTAAAAAATTTGTAATCCGGATACTTAAGGTCGGCCAAGAGCTTCTCAAGCGGTTTCTTCTGATAAATCCCAATCTCAAACACCATACTGGGCCTTTTTTTAAACGTCGAAAACAACGTCAATAATTTCCGATAATAATCCAGCCCATCCGGCCCGCCATCCAATGCGGTATGCGGTTCAAAATCTTTGACGCTAGTATCCAACGTCGGAATATCTCCGGCGGGAATATACGGTGGATTACTCACAAATAACACCTCTCGATCCATCAGCGGCCTCCAGATCGATTCGGCCTCAAAAAAATCCCCAAGAAAAAACCGAACGCGCGACAACGCATCGTTTTTCTTGGCCAGCGCAAACGCCTTTGGGTTTATATCCCAAGAATAAACATCCGCATCAGTAAATTCGCGCGACAACTCAATAGAAATAACCCCGGTGCCGGAGCCCAATTCTAAAATAATCTCGGGTCGAAACTGCAGCGCCACGTCCACCAACAGCTCCGTCTCCGGTCGCGGGATAAATACCCCTGTTTCGCAACTATAAGAATGCCCCCGAAAAACGCATGTCCCGGTTTCGTACGCCCTAGGGATCACTGTTGATTCATTTTTTCCAAACGATCCGCCGCTAGCAACGCTTGGAGCATTTCCTCGATATTGCCGGTCAAAAAATCGTCCAATGAATACATTGTCTTGCCGATGCGATGATCCGTCACTCGATTCTGTGGATAGTTATACGTCCGAATTTTTTCCGACCGATCGCCGCTGCCCACCTGCGTTTTCCGCAAATTCGCCTCGGCCATCCGCTGCTCTTCCAACTTCGTTTCATAGAGTTTCGTGCGCAACATTCGCATGGCTTTGTCTTTGTTTTGAAACTGCGAGCGTTCATCCTGACACGCCACCACAACACCCGTCGGAATATGTGTGATGCGAATCGCCGAATCGGTTTTGTTGATATGCTGCCCGCCCG
>CAYGHZ010000251.1:0-3208 GCA_964349635.1 uncultured Candidatus Marinamargulisbacteria bacterium | reverse complement strand
ACCATGAATAAGATTGTGAAAGCGGAAAACGATAAATTGTCCGCAGTCGATTTCGCAACGGCCTCCGAAACCCGGGCGGACGGTGAAAAGCGGGCTGCAATCAAGCAGGCGGAGGGGGTCAGGCAGGCGCGGATTCTTCAAGCGGAAGGTGAGGCGGAGGCCATCCGCCTGGTCAATGAAGCGGCAAACAAATACTTTATTGGAAACGCACAGCTATTGAAGCGGCTGGAAGTAGTCGAAAATTCTCTAAGAAAAAACTCAAAGGTAGTTGTTCCGGCTAACTCAGACCTTATCAACGTGATTGGTGATATGGCGGGGATATTGCCACTCAGAAAGAAAGCTTCTACCGAAGACAAGGCCCCGGAAGGTGATTAAAAAGTATTTCTGGCTGATTCCTGCGGTGCTGATGATCCCCACCAGTGCCCTTAATGCTTCTTTTGACCCAAAAATCCTTCAGGCAATTGATCGAGGCGTATTCGAGATCGTAGTGCCAAAAATCGAAAATCCGTCGATTGTGTACGAAAAAGAACTGCCTATGGACATGTTGCCGTTCCAAATTCGAAACGACACATACTATTCGATAGGTACGGCGTTTCTAATCGGAAAAAATCGCTTTGCAACGGCTGCTCATGTGTTTTCTTTTCAATATGATTCGCAAGATACGTCCTATTTCATTCGCGATTCGCAAAAGAATACCTATGAAATAGAAACGATCCTTGGCTATTCGTCTGACAAAGATTTTGCCGTTTTTTCCGTCAAGGGAGGCTCCTTTGTTTGTCCCTTCAGATTTAAATCTAGGCCGACGATGAATAGCCCGGTATATGCCGTTGGAAATGCGTTGGGCGAAGGAATAATTGTCAGGGACGGTTTGTTGACGTCGGAAACCCAGGAGGAGTTTGAAGGCAAATGGAAATGGCTGAGATTTTCGGCCGCTGCGTCTCCGGGAAACAGCGGAGGCCCGCTCATTGATAAAGACGGATTTGTTATCGGCATCGTATTAAGAAAGTCTGAAAACGAAAATTTGAATTTTGCGCTTCCTTGGAGTGTTTTTTCCGGATTTCAATTTGCTTCGGCAAATGTTCGTGAAAAGTTTCCCATTCGCCTAGTCAATAGCAGAAAAAATCTTTATAGAACTTTTGAAGCGAGTTCAGGTTTGCCAAAAAAACCTTCCGAGCTCAGAAATGATCTTGCCTCGCAACATACGAAATTTTATATGGCTGGCATTGGTCAGTTATTACGCGAACATCGAGACCAGTTTTTTCCTAATGGAGTCAAATCGGATCTGATTCTTTATGTCAATGACTATAAGGCGGGATTACCCAGGCTGCTTTACGAAGACGAAAATAGCTATTGGAGGACATTTAATCCACCGGAGCCGGACAAGACTTTTCTAGATAACAACGGCTATATC
The DNA here is from genome assembly GCA_964349635.1 of uncultured Candidatus Marinamargulisbacteria bacterium. Lineage (GTDB taxonomy): Bacteria > Margulisbacteria > Marinamargulisbacteria > SXXA01 > CAYGHZ01 > CAYGHZ01. The sequence continues at coordinate 1,797 of CAYGHZ010000251.1, read as the reverse complement.
GTCTTTTCAAAATTTGACCACCTGGGTATCACATTCCTCAAATATCCTGACGACGCTGACGGCGCCAAGTTTTGCGCCGATTCAACGCTTTTTATGGACACGCTTTTGAAAGGGATATCAATCTACAGAAGATTAGGTGTTGAGCAGATAAAAGTGAAGTCTTTGGGGCCGGCAGCCGAAGATTATCTATTTGAAGATAGTTACAAGCGAATTTGGATTTGCCGAAAATGGAAACTGCCTTACGCCGACGAAATTATTAGTACGCTGTCTCTTCCCACCCCGGAGGGTATCGCCAGTTTGATATTTTATGGAAGGACAAACCAATCATTCCTTGCGGAAGAAATCAAATTTTATGCTGACTTTGTTGTTCAGGATTATTCTGGGACTCTTGCTCAGTGGAAACGCTTCTTGTCATCGCCAAACTTTGTCCCCGCCGCCCTAAAAGATTTGAAGGTCGAGTTCAAGGATAATTCCGATTCCGGTGAAATTATCAGTCATTTTGTTACGTTAAAAAGCTCCAACAACTTAACGCCGGTCAAAGGAGATAGCCTTTTAAAGGCTACCGTGGATTTCGAGAGAATAGGAGATCAAACGGTAATCTTGGACATTTCCACGCTAACGTTGTCACCAAGGAACTCGGACGACTTCATAAAGGTATCGCGATATAAACGACCGGTACCCGGCTTGCCGAGCAGCTACGAAACTTTTTGGGAAAAAATCGTAAGAAAAGAGTCTCCGTTCAATTTGGTGCCAATCAACATAGAGGGTCTCATCACTCTTTCCGACACTATCGACAATGGCGCGTTTTCAAAAAAGGGGAGAGCATACACGTTGTCGGTTGGGACCGAGGACAGAAAGAAAGTAGATGGGCTATATAGAAAAATTCAAATCCTGAAGGAGTCCGTTCGGTTTTGAAAATAAAGAAAATGATCGGGATCGGCTTTGCATTGATCTGCGGACTAACATTGTTTGGGTGTAACGATCAGAAAGTCTACTTACTTAAGAACGTGCATTCCATCGCGTTTCCGTCCGTTTCGGTTGCATTGCGAATGGACATTCTCGATAACGGTTCGTATTCCCACAATCTGACGCCTTTCGACGGCGACTCGACCAGGCTGGTTCCTTCCGAGAAGGCGTTGCTTGAAGAAACCGTCGAAGATTTGGAAGGGCTATTTTTGAAATACCTAGACATCGACTTAGTAGAGACGATCCCGGCGAGTTCCAATGTCGTTGGCAGAATGCAAAAAAAGCCGGATATTCGAATATTTGTTCCGTCAAAAAAATTGAACCTTGATTTTGCCATTGTTGAAAACATAAAGCGTTTATGCAGTGAATTGAAGGTAGATGCTGTGGGATGTGTTGACGTTTGGTTTGTCAGAATTCATTACATGCAGCCTTTCGCTGGCACATTTAGCCGAATTGAAGCAAAGGCGCGAATAAAGATATTTACTGCAGAGGGAGAATTGGCTCTGTCCCAAGAAATCGGCGCAGAATCTTCAACGGCCGTCAAAGAAGCGGACCTTACAAATTTTTTCACAGGTGTTCCCGCCCCGGTTATTTTAAACTATTACACCTTCGATAGCGCCTTGGCCCCGCTTTTTCAGGAATCTTTAGAAAATCTTGTCCACAAGGTGGACAAAGCTATTAAGAATGCTACCGAAAATAACTAATATCCATTGACTAGCTCGTTTAACGCCTGCTAATACCCAAAAACCAAACTCGGTCGCCGAGAAAGCGGAGCCAACATTTATGCCCACCGCCTCTTGAACGCCACCCAAGCAAGTGCTACTGTTTCAG
>CAYGHZ010000250.1:960-3210 GCA_964349635.1 uncultured Candidatus Marinamargulisbacteria bacterium | reverse complement strand
GTGTTGGAGAAAGTCTTTTTATGGTATTGAGCTCCGATCGCCCGGGGACTGTTGATTGGTAAAGCGCCTTGCATGTTTCAAGGTGCCCGGGGGTTATTAAAAGCGATTGACGAACCTCCTCTAAATACGTCACTCTATCGTAGACGTCGCCGTCAAATGCTTTAAACTTCAGATCCCAGGGTTGGAAAATATCAGGATCGCCGGCGCCCCCGCCCAAATCCGCCCGGACAAATTGGAGCGAACGCGGCGGCAAAAATGGAATCTCAATTTCCAAATAGGCATGAATGTGGTTTTCGATTACTCTCGCGTTAACTCCTAGGTAGGCGGCCAGCTCCAAACCGATGCGCGCGCGATGCCGGCACACCCCTTTGCTTTCCAGGATCATCTGCAAAAACCCTTGCAGCGGTTTGGGAACATCGGCAATAGATTCGTGGGGGACTTTCTTAAGCGGTTCCGAGTGAAACGTCAGGAGAAATTTCTGAATAAAACGGGCTCTTTCAAGGTAAGAGGCGGGGATCATGCGTTTTATGCCTAAGTCATCAAACCAAGGAGCAAGTCCGGGATGTAGCGGAGGTGAATCCATATTTTTCGGCTGGGCCTCGACGTCTTCCTTCTTAACCTCCCCTAAGTTGGTTTGGGGCGCTCGTCCCACAATGCGCAAGGTGCAGGGCTGGGTGGGAGGTGTGACCGAGAGCAGGCCGGTCGCCGGATCGCGGTAAATTTGGACGGCTTCACGAGGATCCGTCTCCATCAGATCGATCGTTTGATAGGGAGAAAGAGATAATAAGGGGATCACAGGCTGCGTCGAAGGACTGAGTTTAAATTCGCCAAAGTACCGGTCACTGGACTTTGGGGCCAACAGATATTTTTTTCGCAAATCGGATTCAAAATCAACCGTCAGCCGGGTCAACGTAGCCGAGGGAGGGAGTGCGTAAGAAAGGTCATCGTTCATTTCTCGGTAACACTCGCTGCGATAAGACGAGCAGTCGTGCCCCGCATAGTGTTGAGTGGCGGAAAGCTTTTCGGCGCTGGGGGCCGTACTGGTATCAAATTTAGGGGGTGCCGAAACCTTCACCGTTATCCCTGCCTTTATGGGAGTGGCCGCCACTTCTGCTTTAGCGGCAGGTGCTTTGGCCGGCGGCGGAGGTTCTGCTCGGAGCAAATTTCGAACGGCAAGCATGGCGGAGTGTACCGCAAGCGGTGTCATCGACGTTGGAATCAATCGATCGATATCGGGGTTCCTCGGGGAACTGGCGACCGGCAGGCAGGGGAACAAACGTGGCGTTAGCTGTTGGGCGACATAGTCTAAGATCGCGCTGGGAATCAAAGCGCCGCCGCTATTTCGCAATCGGGTAAGAATTAGTTCGTGCGCGGACGTTTCTTTTACGGGCGGCTCGACGCCTACCGTTGCGGCCATCAATTTCATCCGGTCGCTGATCGGGGATGCGGAGCGGACTGAACGCGCCGTTCTCGGGCCCGCCAGGATACGAGTAAAGATAGAGTAGACATGCGCAAAGGCGGCGTCTAAATCGGCCGTAGGGTTAGCGGACAAATACTCTGCCATTCGCCGCAGGTCGCGAGTCGTGGGCATGGTCTTTTTTCCGGCCTGCCTTAGCCGGTCTTTCAAGTCTTGGTGGCGTTGCACTACCCCATCGACGTGCGCTGCATGGATGCCCAACGCCCGGGCGACGCCTTTCATCTCAACGGGCGAATAATCGCGCGCGAAATACTGCAACATCCGGCTTTTGAAGGCCGGCGAAAAATCCTCGCGGCCCAGGAAATCGGGCGGATTGGTGGTCAAAAATAAAAAGAATTCCGAATCTGCCCCACCGCTTAAAGCGGCATTTAAAAGCCCCTCTATAAACGCAGCAGGCAGCACATTGAGCTCGGCAATCGCCAGCTTTTTTCCTTCGCGCCGCGCTAGTTTAATCATATCGACCATCTCCTGATAGTCGCTGCTGGGTTTGCAATTGATCCGCAGACATTCCACGCCCATGCTTTTGACCAAGGCATCCAAAAACACATCTTTCCCGATGCCAGGCGGCCCTTGAACGTGTTGGCAACGGCTGCCGCCGCTCACTTTTTGCTCAAGCAGGTTCAGTCGCCGCCAATAGATGTCCAACAAGTCTTTAGTCGCCTCGTTTTTGAAATCAAGTTTGGGGTTTTCGGCCGACATTTTTTTAAGTAAATCGTCAGGGATCAATCGGGCCGGAGGGTCATGCTCCTTGTGTTGCGTTTGCGTCCATTCCA
>CAYGHZ010000250.1:0-950 GCA_964349635.1 uncultured Candidatus Marinamargulisbacteria bacterium | reverse complement strand
GCCGTTAATTCTCCGCCCAGCGTTTCTAAAATGGCGCCTGTAAACGATTCCGGCCGCCGTGCTTTGAAAACAGCCACAATGTCCAAGATATCCCGAGGCGTAAATTCGCGATTGGGAAGCAACACTTTTAGCTGATCATAAAGCTTATACAGGATTGGCGCCTTGTCAGCTCCGATCTCTTTGGCAATCAATTCCTGCGTCACATACTCTTCGCTTAGGGGCCGAAAATACATCGAGCGGGCCATGGCTTTAAGCTCGGGATCGATGTCGACGCGGCCGAAATAAGTGTCCGGGTTACCGGTCAAAATCACCCGTAAATTGCGATGATTGTCGACAAGACTTTTAAGAAAATTTAACGATCCGCGTTTCATTAAATTATATTCGTCGATGACCAACGTAATCAGTCCGCTGTCTTTTTTGGCCATCTCAATCGCTTCCGCAATCACTCCTCTTTGCATGGTGGTTGCGTTGCCGACTAACACCCGCCGGCCGATCAAATCTTCCTTGGTGGTGTCCGGTCCGACCGTGATGGGATCCAGCCGCGAACGCGGATCGGGATTTAGCTGCGCTTGAATCAAGGCTGCGAAAAAACTTTTTCCCGATCCCGGGCTGCCTTTTATGATCGTAATGGGATTCGATTTGACCCGCTCCACCAGACGCGCAAACAGCTTTTCATTAAGCGCTTTGGCCGAAAGCCGAGGCGAGGCGGCGGCGGGAATTTTTTCATCGATCGGAATATCGTGGAACACGTCGGCCAAGAAGGCCTTTTCGCCTTTTTTTTCGTCGGCGACTTGGTGATAGAGAATGCTTTTGACCATGGTAACCAAGCCAGCAGGGGGCGTATCGAGCTTAAAATTCGTCCCCATCAAATGTCGCGTTCCTCTGGGACTAATCGCCGCCGCCAATTGCCAAATATGCGCACGCAGCGATTCTTCCGAAACAATCTGGGG
>CAYGHZ010000249.1:0-3216 GCA_964349635.1 uncultured Candidatus Marinamargulisbacteria bacterium | reverse complement strand
GGGTAATATCTAAGAGACGGTATTTGAGAATTCCATATAAATTTAAGACATAAAAAAAAGTAAGAGAAAGCGGCCCCAAAAAAGTAAGACGATTAATACCAAGCAGGGGCAAAGCCAAGTTCGTTAGCCCTCCGATGAATACAATGGCAAAAGTTCCTAGAAAAAGAAGATGCAGCTTTAACTTGTCATTTCCGGTCAATCGCCTTAAGCCAATATACAAATTGACTAAAAATCCGATCGAAAAGGTAAGGAAATAAAGCGCAAAAATTTTATGCGCGGGCCCATAATTAGCATGACGATATACATCCACCGAGTTCACTATCATTGGCGTAAAAACAAGGGCCAACAAGGTGACCGGAATGACAAGAAGAGCCATAAACAAAGGAACGACATTTTTTATGCGCTGGTAGGGATAAATCAGCCCAAACATCACCATCGCAACGGGCGCCACGATGGGGCCAATAAAGGCTGCGCGAATCCAAAATAGAAGATGATTATCCTGGTACCACAATTGATAAACGCAAACGGTCCAAAACGACAAAGCAATTGCGGCCAAAGAGAAAAAATAACTACTGAGCTTTTTAGGCTTAAAAATAAGCGGCAACAGAGCCAAAACAAAATTGAACGCAACTACGCTAATATAGAGGATTTGCATTAATATTCACCCAATCAAACCATATCACTGCACACAACAACAGTGGCATTCGTTTGATTCGGCGAGAGTTCTTCCGTCGGAACCAATCTCCCGGCCCTGCTGCCGGGCCCACTCTCTTCGAAGCATACCGGCCGGATAAACTGCCGTCATTGCGATAAAAATACCATCTTCGCGGATAGACTGAAAAAAAATCTTTTCCGCGAAAGAATTCGTAGGTAGCTCGTCTTTTATCGGTACCCATTTCCTAAAAGCCGGAAACCATGTCCCAAAATCCTGCCCCAATTTTTCCCGTTTCGAAACTGTTTGCGATGCTAATTGATATACCGTTTCTTGCAACGCTTGTTCTTGATCGGTCGCATAAGCAAATGCGCTTTTAAACAGAAGCTTTAATTGACCTAAGGCTACTTGAGCCGAAGCTGAATTCAAAACCTTACAAAGAGCGGGATCTTCAATTTTATTCAATTCCATCCAGCGGTTGGTCCAGGCCGAGACGGAGCTGTAATCGGGCATATTCATCAGTTCCGGCTGCACCAAAAATCTGAAATTTACCGAACATTCTTTAGAGTCGTCCGAAGCAACTATGATTCCGGATTTTTGAAACGCCTCTTTTTCTTGGCGATCCTGTGAATCTAGCCAGGAAACAAAAAGCTTTTGGAACGATTCTATCTTGGCAAAAACTCTTGGATATAGGGTAGGAGAATATCCATACCGACTACTTCCCAGATCTCGAATAAGTTTCGGATTACTTGTCGTAAAAAAAAGAGGCTGCCCGTCAAAAAACCCCCGTTCCGCAGGGACATAATCAGCAAACTGTCTTAATCGAAGATATTTTCCAATCCCCTTCCCCTCAAAGATGCTCCTAGTAAATTGACAGGCAATATAGGGGGCTTTCGCTTTTTTTCCGTTAGTTTCGATAGTGATTTCTTGCGCGCTGTACAGAGCTACGGGATCATTAGATTTCTCATGATAGACCATATAGCAGCTGCCCGAAGACGCATATCGATTGAAAACGCCGAGCATGAAATCCAATTTTTTTGCATCACCGGATTCCCACACGGCCGTATTTGTTTTCCCGTTGCCAAAAGAATCATTAAAAATTCTCACCAAAGACCAATCGAAATAACGTCTGGCCGCAGGGTTTTCCGGTGGCTCTTTAAACAAAAGAACCCGATAGTCCTCTCCATCTTTTGCGCGGATTCGATTAGTCTTAACTCCATCAAAAGGCACCGGCGTCGGGTCCGGAGACGACAAAACGCCGCCTTTGAAACAGCGATGAACCCAACCGGAAAATAAAGATTTGTTAGATACGGAGCTAAGAAAATCGTAGGCTATGAATAGATCGGCCACCCCTTTCCCATCCAATCGAGTCATCATGGGATGAAAGATATCCCAAAATGAGTCCGTATTTTTGGAATCCGGCTGTTTTACATACCGGTTCTTCAAGGACTCAAGAAATATTTCTTTTTGCGATCCTGATTCAAAATCAGTCGAATCTTTTCTGAATTTTTTATTTAGAAAATTCTCCCACTTTGCAACTGCTTTCGGATAACTTGACTGCAAAAATTCCCTGAACTCACCAAAAACGGAACGAGAGGGAAGCGAAATAACTTTTTTAAGAAAAAATGCCAAGGCCGTGCGGGGTGGGGGCAAGAGATCGCCTGTAGGTTTCTCGCAACATCGATACGCATATCGATGCAAAATCGATTTCGCCGGTGGGGGACGGAGTCTTCGAGAATCGTCCTAAGTCGGGACTGTTTGCAAACGGGCTTTTCGGGGATGCGCTCTCCGCTCCAACTTTCCTATAGAGGCGATTTATATTACCGTTTGATTTTGACCCCTTCACCTGTAAAACAATAAATCGAGGTTGGTCCGCAGGATTAGAATCGATGGGAAAATCCGTTAGCAGTCTGTGATAGAAGTGTTCGACTATCTTCTGTGTTTCGGCCAAAAAGCCCCTGAATTTTAATTTATCGTCCTGAGAACAGGGGACTTGTTCCACAACCTCACCAATACTTGTTAATCCCGCCAAAAAATTCTCAGTTTGATCGCGGTTTAATTTCTTGTCCAAAATGTTTCCCAGGGTCAGAAGCAATTGATCGGTCATCGTCGCCAAAGAGGGGACAGCTACAATCTTAAACATGTGAGTTCTTAACAAGTGAGTCCTTAAACCTTTCAAGCCTAGCCATAAGGTTCCTAATGTCATTATCCATCGGCGGCCAGCTTCCAGCCAAAATAGGCTTTGGTCTAGATTTTTCACGGTGAACACGAGATGACTGCGATCGAGGCTCACTCCTATTTATATTCGGAATACCAACAGAAACAATTTTTTTCATAAGATTGAACGAAAAATGCGAGCCCTTGGTCGGGGCTCGCATGAATGGTCAGGTATAGATGTGGTTAATTCATAGCAGCCGCCGATTATGGTGAAACGCAAATGACCGCAACGAGGCGGCACATAAGCTGGCTAAAGCTATAAAATCGGCGGGTATGGCTTGCACGCATAATGAGTAGTACGCACTAGTCAACGAGCTAGTTTACCGTTTGTTACATTCTCAAAATTG
>CAYGHZ010000248.1:0-3218 GCA_964349635.1 uncultured Candidatus Marinamargulisbacteria bacterium | reverse complement strand
CCTTTGGCCACCCTCTCCCAGGGGGAGAGGGGATTGCTGATCAGGGGTTTGGGAGTAACAATTCTTCTAAGTGCGATTTTACGGTTGGCCATTCTCGGTCCAAAATTCTGAACCAGGCGGTGTCGCGGTTTTTTCCTTTTATGATCATGTGTTGTTGTTGAACGCCTTCGGCTTTAAAGCCTAATCGTTCCGCTGATTTTTTTGACCGGTTATTTTCGTTATTTTGGGTGGGGTATTTTACACGGTTGGTGGGTATTTATAACATTTTTATGAGATTTGGTTGGGTTTTTGGTTTTGATTTTGGTGGGGTGTTTATTTTTAGCGGTGGTTGTTGGATTGGCTACTCAATGCGTAGCCATTTCTTTTAGGGTCAATTTCTCAGAAATTTCTTTAAGACTGGCAGGTTCATCCCCACTCTATAGCGAAATGGTCTTTGCCTAAGGGCATACTTATGAAAGTTGTACGCGGATACAATTTATTCGGGGGTTTGTAACTTAATCAAAGAAACTTGTCACGATAGTATGCAGGAGGCTAACTGTTCATGGAAAAGAAAACACGTTGCGAGGCCATTGATGACAGGCTTCCATCATCACCGGGTCAAGCAGGTTAACTCCAAACATTAGCTCGTCCGGTATTCTCTCGCCCCGTTCAGCCATTTCGTCCATCATATAATTCATAGCCATCTTTCGCATCTTAGCGTAGCTGCTGATCAATAAATATTCTTCTCCGTCTGTCACATAAACCATATTTAGCTCATTTTGAGTTTCCGCTGCTTGTTTTTTAAGCGTTTCCAAACGAGCTTCGGAAAGTTTTAGACACGGAGTCTCGGCGATCGGCAATTGCCGCCCCTGTCGATGAGAGACTGCAAGCGCGCGCCCGTCCAGAAGTCCTCTGTGGATTCTGCGATCAATCCCCAAGCTTATCAAATCCTCAAATTCACCGGTGGGAATCGGCGTCAATTCCGGTACGCCAAAATGATGAGAGACCAACCGGGAAACACCTCTTTGAATGGCGCAACACATGCGAACGGTATCGTTATCGGCGCGTCGATCGGCGAAAAGTCCGGTTTCGCATAACCAATATCGAATCAGCAATGCTTCCTTTAATGGAATTTGCGCCCATTGAGGATATTCCCGCTGAAGTTTCATGCCGATTTCCGACTTCAATGCTTCGGTCTCATTTTCTTTTGCCGTCGCTTCCATAAGCGCAAGATAACCCAAAAAATTTCCCGATCCCGTATACGGCGAAGTCATTGGATAAACGGCCAAATTTACTTCCTTGGCGCTTTCCATATCGTTATAGTCGGGTGATTTGAATGCCTGGTCATAGGTCATTCTGCCGCGACTGATCAAGTCCAACGTCATCACACCCGTTGCGAAGCTTAGGCTATTGCGAGACGCTTCCGCGCCAAAAAGCACTGCATTTAGAAACGCCCAAAAAGGATCGGTGACATTAACCTGTTCTAAACCCCCATGCAAAACCAGCAATTGCCGCTGCGCTAGTTCGGCATCCGTTTTGGTGAATTTTGTTTTAACCAGTTCAACGATGCGAACAATTTCCGGATATGAAAGGCCATAGTTATCAGGAAAACGATATTTTGCCTGGCCCAAATCGTCTCTTAAAAATTGAATGAGACCGGGATCATGGATATGGGCATATAAAATATCGGTGGGTTGGCTAACCCATTGTCCGTTTACTTGCTTACGGCTGACTTTATTTTTGAACTCAACCGTCGTTTTGACATCGTCTTTTAGAAAAATCGAGACGACTCCCCTAAAGGTAGGCGTAATTCGGGCCGGTCGCCGGGCAAACGAATCAAACATCCCCTCGTAACGCAGCCAATCAGATGGAGACTTAATGGCGGCGGTCTTTGCATCCACCGCGCCTTTGACGGCGAGCGGGCACTGCGAAGGATCGAGCGCATGCGCAGATAAATGATCCACTAATTTTCGAGACCAAAAAATGAGTTGATTACCTTTAATAGGGATGGGCTGGTCGCCGGAAATCGAAGGAATGGTCATCAGGTCGGATGAAATGCCTTGTCCGGTTCGGATAACCGGCAGACTATCCACTTTTTTTAAATCTATTTTGACAAATCGTTCGTCGGAATCAGAAGAATAAGGGTCTTTCGCAGGATGAAACCGATCCGGAATTAGGTTTCTAACCCGTTGCTCATATGTTCTTTTTCTTGTGCAGGCGATTATTTTTTTGAGCATTTATGAACCGATGTTGTCAGCCTGTCGGAGGACAAGATAGGTTTCTTTTGAATCCACTATTCTGTGCATTTCGATGGAACCAATCCCTGCCTGGCTTTGGGAACCAAACGCCACATACTGTGAAATTATTTTACCTGAACTACTATGTCGATATTCACCTGCGGAAGTGACTCTGACAATTGTCTCCCGAACCCTAAGTTCGCCATGAAAATCAATTGATTTTATTCGAATCGGACCAGCTTCTGTCTCAACGACAAAATGATCCTCATCATTAACGTACTCAACATGGAGATTAATTTTTTTACCCTTTGCATCGGGCAAAATTCCTTCGAAAAAATTTCCAATTGTTGTGAGCGCTCCCAGAAAGGCATTTCTTGGATATATATTTTGGCCGCCCGGCTTGGATTGCTTGAGAATCGCACTTCCAGGCAGTTGCGCCCCCAAATAATTTTGCAGTATTTGTTTTCTTTCCGGAGTCTCTGTTGGAAACACGTTTAACGTTAACCCCTTAAGGTCTGCTATTTGTTCAATTTGGCGAAAGCTTTCCATCTTTAACCAGGCTTCAAATTCCTTGGCCTCTAAAGCGCGTACCTCTCTAAGTTCAATACCTTGCCGCTCAGCAAATTCAACGGCTCCTTTCGCGAAACCGGTCGTTGAGACGGCTGTAACTTTGTTAAAATTAAATCGCGTCCTTCGGCCATCCAATTGTTCGATCCAGGAACAAGGTGCTGCTCCATCACTGGGCCTGTCGCGACATTCGATAAGCCAAGTAAAATTTGTTGAGCCAACCTTCCCCGATATTTCAATGTCAAATTCTGCGATTTGTTTACCGTCATCTCCGTAAATTTGGCGATTAGTTCTGACTACAAACCCTTGAGGCAGAAGAAATTGTTCGACAAGGGCTACAAGAGCCTCTAATTTTTTGCCGGTATTTGCGTTTATTTGCATTGCATCTCAATTATACCGAATCGGCTAAGCTAATAAAACCAAGCCGTTAATAAG
>CAYGHZ010000247.1:0-3269 GCA_964349635.1 uncultured Candidatus Marinamargulisbacteria bacterium | reverse complement strand
GGACAAAATTAAAAGAGATTTGTTTTTAGCTTTAAAATCGCGGCTATCTGGGCCGCTGACGACGATTCAGGTAATCGGCGGTCCTCGTCAGGTGGGCAAAACCACGTTGATTAGACAGGTCATGGAGGTGTTGCCCTTTCACAGTTTTTACCATACTGCGGACTCCCCTCAACCTTTCGGCCCCCTATGGATTGAGCAGCATTGGACGACGGCGCGGCTCTATGCCCAACATCATGCCGAGCCAGTCTTGCTGTGTTTCGATGAAATTCAAAAAATACACGCCTGGTCGGAGGTCGTAAAAAAATTGTTTGATGAGGATCAACAGTCCGGTCGCGACATTCGGGTGTTGCTTTCCGGTTCGTCCACCGCACATCTGGAAACCGGATTGGCAGACAGCTTGGCCGGGCGCTTTGAGAAATTGATTGCCACGCATTGGACCTATTCAGAATGCCATCAAGCCTTTGGCGTCAGCTTGAACGACTATATCCGGTTTGGCGGTTATCCCGGCGCCTACCATTTTATGGTCGAGCCTGAACGATGGATTGCCTTTATTCAAGATTCGTTGATTGAGCCCGTGATGAGCAAAGACATCTTGATCCGAAATCCGGTGCGCAAACCCGCACTTTTACGCCAACTCTTTGCTTTGGCTTGTGTTTATGGAGGTCAGATACTCAGTTATCAAAAATTATTGGGACAATTGCAGGACGCGGGCAACGTGACAACGCTCGCGCATTATCAAGAACTATTAGAACAGTCTCTCCTTATTAAAGGACTTCAAAAATATTCCGGTTCCTACGTGCGCCAGCGCGCCAGTTCGCCCAAATGGATTCCTTTGAATACCGCATTAATGACGGCTGTTTCCACGACGGATCCTTTATTGATTCAACCCGGGTCCGAACCGTGGGGTCGATGGGTGGAAAGCGCTGTTGGAGCGCATCTTATCAATCAAACATTGGGCAGTAGTATTCAGATTTATTATTGGAGAGAAGGAAATGATGAAGTTGATTTTGTCCTGAAAAATGGCGACAAACTCATCGCATTGGAAGTAAAGAGTGGGGCAGACACAAAACCTCATCGAGGTCTTGCCGCTTTCAAGGCCTTGCACACGGAAGCCATCCTCCTGAAAATCGGAGGCGACGGAGTCGATTTAGAAACGTTCTTCAAGATGCATCCAAAGACGCTATTTGATTTTTAACTCAAATCCTTGATCACCCGCATCGCCGCGTTATGCCCGGCACAGCCGATGACCGAGCCCGCCGGATGGCAGCCGGCGCTGCAGGAATATAATCCCGCAATCGGAGTCGCGTAAGGCATGCGTTGATCGAATCCAAACGTGTTGTCGACGTGGTGGATATGGCCGTAACGAATCCCGAAATGTTGCTCGACTTTTTTGGGCGTCAAGGTAAACGTATCCACAACACTGTCGCTAAATCCCGGGGCAAATTGATCCGCGATGCTAAGTAAATGTTTCACATACCGCGGCTCCTCATCTTCCCAACGTTTATCTTTTAGCTCATAAGGCGCCCATTGGATGAAAAATGCGCCATTGTGCCTGCCCTTTTCGTCTTGGAGCGTGGGGTCAACGGATGTATGGATATAAAATTCGATCGCGGGAAAATCTGGCAGCACTCCGGCTTTTGCCTGTTCGTAGGCGTCTCTAATAGTTTGGATAATGTGATCACCTTGCGGGAACAAATGAATGGTTCCGTTGAGCTGGCCTCGATTTTCCGGCAGACAGCGAAATCGAGGCAGCCGATCCAAAGCGAGATTGACTTTCAGCGTGGTTCCCGTGCGTTTAAAATTATCCAGCTTCGAATTGAATGGTTTTGGAAACTTTTCTTGTCCGACTAGATCGCGCATGGAATACGGATCGGCGTTGCTCACGACCACTTGAGTTTTGACTTCGCGGCCGTCCTTTAGCAACAGACTCTTTACTTGACCGCCGTCTGTGATAATTCTTTCCGCGGCAGCATTTGTCCAAATGCGTGCACCGGCTTCGATCGCCAGGCGAGCGAGTTCCTGGGTGATGCTTCCCATACCACCCTGGGCAATCATCCAGGTTCCGTCCGAACCCGGCAAACGGCACATGTTATGCACCAAAAAATTCATGCCCGTGGCGGGTGTCCCAAAGCTGGCATTAAGTCCGGAAAATGCGTCAGTGACCGCATACATCGCGATCACGAGCTCGCTTTTGAATTCGAATCGGGCCAGATACTCCTCTACCGGACGCGTCACCAGATTCACAAATACGGAACGCAACTCTGAACGAATATATTTTTCGGCCGTTTCTTCGAGCGACAACGGCTCTTCCATCCAACTGGGAGCCAGGTCGTCGCGAATCTGACCGATTTCTCGGGTCAGCGCTTGGTTTGCTTTCCAATCCTGCTCGGAAAAAAACTTTAGAAATTGGGCGCGCATGGCCTCCTGATCGGATCCGAATAAGAGGTAACGATGGTCGGTGGTCGGCAAAAAATAGTGGGGATCGCGCCGAATGAGCGTGAGTCTGGCGCCCAACCTAGTAATAAGTTCCGGCGGCATAACACCCAGCAAATACGCTCCCGACGAAGTGCCTAGTTTCGGCGCTTTGGCAAACGGATATTCGGTTTTGGCGGCGCCGCCTACCGTGTTTTTATCTTCAAAAACATCCACTTTAAATCCGTGTCGGGCAAGAACAATGGCGGCAACCAGGCCGTTGTGACCCGCGCCAATGATGGAGACGTTAGGCTTCATTACCCAAAGATCGGGGATTTTAAGAACTCTTCGTTGGACTCGGTTTGGCGAAGCAATCGGATCAGCTCTTCGGTATCGTTTTCGCCGTCGATGTTTTTTCGCAACATATATATCTTTTTTAAATCCGATTCGCTAATCAGCAATTCTTCTTTTCGCGTTCCCGAATTAATAATATCAATAGCCGGGAAAATGCGACGGTTGGCCAATTTACGATCCAGATGCAATTCCATATTGCCGGTGCCTTTGAATTCTTCGTAAATAAGGTCATCCATTCGCGAGCCGGTGTCGACCAACGCGGTCGAAATAATGGTTAAACTGCCGCCGCCTTCGATTTTTCGAGCGCCGCCAAAGAACCGTTTGGGCTTGTGCAACGAACTGGGATCCAAACCGCCGGATAGTGTTCTGCCTGATGGAGGAACCACAAGGTTATAAGCACGCGCCAGCCGCGTGATACTGTCGAGCAAAATAACCACGTCTTTTCCGCATTCCACCAATCGCTTGGCGCTTTCTAATACCAATTCGGAAATACGCACATGCTG
>CAYGHZ010000246.1:0-3323 GCA_964349635.1 uncultured Candidatus Marinamargulisbacteria bacterium | reverse complement strand
GAAGGGGGAGAGGGGTGGGCTGTTCGGAGGGGGCGATTTTGTTAACCTTCCTACCACACCGGCAAAGATTCTCAAGAACGCTATTCTCGCGGTCTTGGAAGAAAAACTTAAGCAGCCTACCGCGTCGCCGGCTAAATCCGATCCTTCGGTTTTGACCAGTACTGTTGCTTCGTCGCAGGCGGATATTGCGTTGCGAGCGCAAATTCATATTACTCCGCCGGGACATCCGGTGTTCGGTAATATACACAGCAGTTCGCCGGATGGCGTTGCTAAGGAATTGTGTGCGCTTGTTTTTGGATCTGCGGCGGCGGCCCAGAATGACGGGGGAGACGTATTCTCCATAATGAAAACCTTGTATCAATTGCCTTCCAAGGACAGTGAGCGCGCAGAGTTGTATGAAGGAGTTACCGAGAAAATAGACGCTTGGATAACGGATCACAAGACGCAATTAGAGCCGTTTACGGATACGGATAATACCTTTATTTCAAGGGAAGTTAAAAAGATGATTGGAGGCAGATCGTCAGCTGCTAAAGCTCCTGATTTTGTTGGAGGTTCCGGTTATTTTGCTAAATTTGAGGCGCTGAGGCTGATTAAAGAAGCTATTAAAAATGATCTGGATGCTATGCCAGCCAGAGAAGCGAAGCGGCAAGAGAACGCAGCCAAATTTGGGCTGTCTTCCGCGAGGGCGGAACGGGTTAAGTTGCCGGAAGTACAGTTACCTCTTAGGGGGGATCAGACAAAATGGATTGAAACTGTGAAGTCAGAAATGGGGAAATATGTTGGTGGACTTGGGATCGGCAGCAATTCTCCAACCGGATTGGGCGGTCTAGCCGCGAAGGCGCTCGAATTAGCTACCGGAATTGGGGCTACGAATCCCAGATTGGGGGCGATGAATCAAATTTTTGGCGTTATGCCCGTCGTTTCAGCAGGAGTTGCGGTTCAAAACGCTCTTGTGACTTCGGCGAAAACTGATGCAATTCTTGATTTTTTGGGCGCTAGCCAGGAAATTCGCGCTTTACATACTATTGCGTCGTCGCCGAGCAGTACGCCGCAACAGAAAGAAGAAGCTTTGAAGCAAATAGAAGAGAAGACGGATGTGGATTATAAACGGATGGTGGTTGACCGAGGCAAGGAATTAAGTAATGTCCATCATGATTATCAAAATAATAATCACCCAAAAACGATTCTCTTAATCGGTCTGCGCAATTGGGTTGCCGCTCAACGATCGGATGCCTCACCCGAGAATTGGGATCAAAAGAGGCAAATGGCTAGCAAATTAGGCAACAAGTCTGGACCTGGCTAAGTTCATATACGTTGATGTTGGTAAGTGTATGGCTGGGCTCAAGATAGTTGCTGATACCCGACAACCATAATGCGGTTTCAGCTGGGTTATTGAGTTGCCGGGTTTGTTTACACAACGGATCGAAAATAGTGTAGGATCGATCAGAGTAGGAGATAGACAGGGTATGACTCCTAACTCCTCTGAAGAAAATAAATAGATGGCTATTGTTCGGACGTTTGTTAAAGAAGGTTTCGAGATAGACTTGAAAGTCAGATGTCCGGTTATTCAGGCCTATAATGTGGGACGAGGGGATTTTCAGTCCTAACTCGGCGGCAAACGTTGCCGGTATTTCTGTTATCTCATTTCGTTTCTTTTCATAACCCTGTTGTAGATCTTTTTCGGATTCTTGAAGGTGGGGGAAACAATGCCGGATCGATTGACCGAAGCATGTGCCGCCTGACGAGTCATCGTTTCTAATATGAGCGCCATAAAATTGAGCTACGGCGAAAGAGATAATTTTGTGATTATTCATTTTCCCATTATAACAAGGAGAGTTCTTTAGTATTATTGGGGCGTGAACGTCCGATCCATTGTCGACGCGTTGGCCAGGCGATCTGATATCGATACCGTCTACCTTTTTGGTTCGCAGTTTGATGGTACTGCCCATCCGGGGAGTGATATTGATCGCCGAATTGGCTCCCATTGAGAAGGATTTTTATGACTAAAATACAGTTGCTCTATATGCAAATCTTTGAATGGGATCAGTAAGTGCCTAAAATCCGTCTGTTGGACGCGGCTACGATTAATAAAATTAAAGCAGGCGAAGTGATCGATCGGCCCGCTTCGATCGTAAAAGAGCTGATCGAAAACAGTCTGGATGCCGGAGCGACCTCGATTCGTGTTGAAATCGAAGGCGGGGGTAAGAAGAAAATCCGTATCTTGGACAATGGCCATGGGATGGGGCCGGAAGATTTGGTTCTGGCGCCGCTGGCTCATGCAACGTCAAAAATTCGCACGCTGGATGATATTTATCATACCGACACCTTTGGCTTTCGCGGCGAAGCGCTGGCCAGTATCGCTCATGTGGCCGATCTGATGATTGCGTCGGGCGGGTTTTCGGTGAGCGCTAGGGGCGGTGAGGTGTCAAAATTAGAGGGTAGCGTGCATTCGCGTGGTACTTTGGTGGAGATGAGGCATTTGTTTCAGGATATGCCGGTCCGTCAGAAATTCTTAAAAAAAGATGGGACCGAGTTTTCGTATATTTTTGATGTGGTGACCCAGTTTGCGCTGATCCATCCCGACAAAGATTTTGTATTGGTTAACGAGGGGCGTGAGGAGTTAAATTCGACGGGTGTTTGTGATCAGAGCGCGCTAGTGATTTTGGTGTTGGATCGGCAGGCAAAAGGTCATATGGTGTCGGTTGATCAGGACGTCGACGGGATTTTGATCAGTGGGATTGTGTCGGATCCGACCCTGACGTTTCCGAATAGGTCGCGGCAGATTTTGGCGGTGAATCAGCGGGTAATTAAAAACCCCATTTTGCAGAAGGCGATAATGGACGGGTTTCGGGACTTGATTCCGCATCAGCGATATCCGCTGGCGGTTTTGAATATCGGGTTGCCGACGCAGGGGCTGGATGTGAATATTCATCCGCAAAAACAGGATATTAAATTTATGAATCCGGCGCGGATATTCGAGGCGCTGCCCCGGGCGATCAAAACCGCCTTGGGGGCGCAGTATTCGGGGGATTTTGTTTTGGGGACGGTGGTGGCGGAATCTGGGAAAACCCACCCCGCCCTTTGGGCACCCCTCCAAGGAGGGGATTATCGGCCGATGGAATTGTTGCAGGGTGGGAGGAATAGTGTTTCGGAATTTTTGCATGTTTATGACACGTATATTGTGTTGAAAACCGTCGATGGGTTGTCGATATTGGACCAACACGCGGTCCATGAACGCATTTTATACGAAAAAATTAAGGCTAATTTTGGCAAATCTAACCACAAACAGCCCTTATTGATATCAGATGTTATTGCAATGAACG
>CAYGHZ010000245.1:0-3327 GCA_964349635.1 uncultured Candidatus Marinamargulisbacteria bacterium | reverse complement strand
AATTCATTCTCTTCAATTGGAAATCGAAAATTTGACGGAGCGCCAAGATGAAATCCGAAACTTGTTGGGCGAGCCGGTACAAAAAAAGGAACTTCTTCATAAAACCGCCTTTTTATTTGGCAAGCCGGCGGTGGCGACCGAGTTGGGTCAGCTTGAATCCGCAGTTCACGCATTGAAGGGTGAAGTCCACGGCGCGTATCAACGGGTTCAACTCTATAAAGTTCGTTTCGCGTCGACGCCGTCGATTTGGCCGGTGTTTGGGCACATTGAATCCAACTACGGTTTTCGCGTTCATCCGATTTTGGGCAATACGCGGTTTCACCAGGGCATTGATATCCCGTCCTGGATCGGCGCCCCGATTAAAGCCACCGCTGACGGCGTGGTTATTTATTCCGGATGGATGGGAACGTATGGCAACATGGTCGTTCTTCGCCATGGACTTGGCTATATGACCCGCTATGGGCATGCATCGACCATATTGGTTCAGCAAGGCGACATTGTTAAAAAGGGACAGGTTATCGCCCAGGTTGGCACCTCTGGTCTTTCGACGGGGCCGCATGTTCATTATGAAGTGCATCGGTGGCAGCAGTCCGTTCCGCCGACGCAGTTTTTGAATTTGGATATGCAGACAGCGAGTTCGCGCGTATGGTAGCCAAGCGATTTGATAACGAATTGGTGACGACGATCGTGGGCGAAGAGACCCATTTCAAGGGCTCGATTGAATCGCAGCGATCAGTTCGGATTGAAGGGACATTTGAAGGCGATATTAATTGCCAAGGGGAAGTGCATGTGGGAGAAAAAAGCCGCGTCAAAGCAACCATTGTCGCCAAACGCGTCGTCATCGCCGGTGAGGTGATTGGGAATGTGGAGGCGGTGGGCGGAATGCATATCACCAAAACCGGGCGCGTGTATGGAGATATTTCCGGGGATCAGTTGATGATTGAAGAAGGAGCTATCTATAAGGGGAAAGTGAATATGGATATTATTTCCTCTAAGAATGCTTACGAAGGAAAACTGCAATTAGTCAAAAATTAGGCACGTTATTTGTTTGTGCTACCCCGATTGGGAATCTTGGGGATTGTAGTTTTCGGTTGATTGAGACCTTAAAGTCTGTCGGCGCAATCGCCGCAGAAGATACTAGGAAAACCGGCAATCTGTTGCGGCATTTTCAGATTTCTAAGCCGTTGATTA
This sequence comes from uncultured Candidatus Marinamargulisbacteria bacterium, assembly GCA_964349635.1. GTDB lineage: Bacteria > Margulisbacteria > Marinamargulisbacteria > SXXA01 > CAYGHZ01 > CAYGHZ01. Next base: position 2,136 of record CAYGHZ010000245.1, on the reverse strand, counting down.
GTTTGGAGAAGTTTAATGAACGGCGCCGAGTGGAAACATTGAAACAGCGGCTTTCGGAGGGGATTGATGTCGCTCTAGTTTCGGATGCGGGGACGCCGTTGTTGTCGGATCCGGGGGCGTTTGCGGTGTCGGAGTTGAGAGCGGCGGGATTTACGATTTGCCCGATTCCCGGCCCTTCGGCGTTGACGGCGCTGGTGTCTGCCGCGGGATTTGCGCAGACGGCGTTTCATTTTGGCGGGTTTTTTCCGAAAAAAGAAAAAGAGTCGTTGGCAATTTTGGATGCCGTGAGGCCTCTTGGTTGTCCGATTTTCTTTTTCGAATCCCCGCACCGGATTCTTAAAACGCTCGACCGATTGGCGACCTATAGTCCCGATGCCACCATGATCGCCGGTAGAGAATTGACGAAGAAATTTGAGACGATTTATTTTGGGACGGTGTTAGAAGTGCGCGAAAAAGTAAAGTTACGTTCGTTGAAAGGCGAATGGTGTTTTGCCCTGAAATATGATTGATACACACGCCCACGTTTATTTATGCAAACAGCCGATTGATGAGCTTCTAGCCAACGCCACCGCTGCCGGAGTCACCCATATGGTCGTTCCCGGCCTTGATGTCCCCACGAGTCTCAAGACATTGGAACTGTCTCAAAAATTTCCACATCTTGTACCCACAATGGGCATTCATCCTTCCGACGCGGCCAAGCCGTATAACATCGATGAAATTCGAGGCTTGGTAAAAAAACACCCGTTTAAGGCGATCGGGGAAGTGGGTTTGGATTATTATAAACAGTTCGCGCCCAGGGAAGATCAGCATCGCCTGTTCACCGATATGCTGGAACTTGCAAAAGACAACCACCTGCCGGTGATTTTGCATAGCCGGAATGCCGATAGTGACATGATCGAATTCCATCGCAGATATCCGGATTTGAAAAAAGTATTCCATTGTTTTTCGTCCGACTTGGAATTCGCCAAAACCGTGATTAACGATCACACTTATTTTTCGTTTACCGGGATTATCACCTATGCCGAAAGTCCTTTTGCCGAGGTGTTGCGGTATCTGCCAAAAGAAAAAATCATGATTGAGACGGACTGCCCCTATTTGACGCCGGTTCCGCATCGCGGGAAAGAGAATCAACCCGCCTATCTGGTCGAAACCGCCAAACGCATCGCGGAGATTCGCTCTGTCTCTTTGGAAGAGATCTTGAATCAGACAACCGCAAATGCAAAATCTTTTTTTGGAATTGCATGAATTCCGTTAAACGATTTGTGACGCTGTGTCGACAATTGAGCCAACTTCTCAAGTCGGGTATCGATCTTAAAAAAGCTCTTTCCATTCTTGAAACCGACGAGATCGATCCTAAATTTAAGCTAAAAATCCGGGCCTTTAACGATCGTCTGGCGGCCGGCGGTAATTTTTTGAACCATCTTCATGTTTTGCTTCCCGCCCGTTTTCCATTTCATTTTTCACAAGCGGAGATTCCTCATTTGCCGATTTTTTTAGACCATCTCGCCGGTTATTACGATAAACGCGTGCAGGATTTGAAACAGATGGTTTCTCACCTGACTTATCCGGCATTTTTATTGGGAACGGCGATTGCGCTTTTTGGCTTATTTTTTGCGGTTTTATTGCCATCGTACGAATCGTTTCTATCGACAATGACCTCGGAGATGCCGGTTTTTATTCGGGTTTTGTTGCGCGTACGACAGATAGTGTCGATGGGCCTTTTATACGCTGTGATTGGCATGGGAAGTTTATTTTTATATTTTCGCAAGGCGATTAAAGATTGGGCGTTGCGTTTGTTGTTTCCCAATCGATTTTCGCATGTGTTTTGGGAGCTTTCGTTGCTGATCGAAAGCGGCGTTCCCATTAAGATGGCGATCGAGGGAGGAAGAATCCCTACAGGTTTTCAGAAAGAATTTTTGGGTAGCGGAGCGTTTGCGATAAGTGCGGGTCGCCATTTTTCACTGACCGGTTTTCAGCAAGAGTTGTTGCGTAATGCCGAGAAGTCCGGTCGTCTAAGTGATGCGCTTCGATCAGTGGCGGAAGATTTGAATGCGAGAGATCAAACGCGAGTGGCGTTTTTTTTGAAGGTGTTGCAGCCCGGTTTATTGCTGTTGCTGGGCGGATTCATTTTTTTAT
>CAYGHZ010000244.1:0-3336 GCA_964349635.1 uncultured Candidatus Marinamargulisbacteria bacterium | reverse complement strand
GAGCTGTTACGCTTTCTTTAAAGGATGGCTGCTTCTAAGCCAACCTCCTGGCTGTTTAAGTAATCCCACATCCTTTACCACTTAGCATAGATTTGGGGACCTTAGCTGACGATCATGGGTTGTTCCCCTTTCGACTACGAAGATTAGCCCTCGCAGTCTCACTCCTGAGTATGGAGATCCGGCATTCGGAGTTTGCCTAGGTTTGGTAATGTTGGTGACACCCCTAGCCTAAACAGTGCTCTACCTCCGGATTCCTAAACCTCAAGGCTGCCCCTAAAGGCATTTCGGGGAGAGCCAGCTATCTCCCAGTTCGATTGGAATTTCTCCGCTATCCGCAAGTCATCCAAGAATTTTTCAACATTCACTAGTTCGGACCTTCACGAAATATTACTTTCGCTTCATCCTGCTCACGGATAGATCACTGGGTTTCGGGTTTCATACCAGTAACTTAGCGCCCTATTCAGACTCGCTTTCGCTTCGGCTTCGTATAAAAACTTAACCTTGCTACTGATATGCAGTCGCCGGCACATTCTTCAATAGGCACACCGTCACTCGGTCAAGCCGAGCTCCGATTGTTTGTAAGCATATGGTTTCACGTTCTATTTCACTCCCCTTCCGGGGTTCTTTTCACCTTTCCCTCACGGTACTAGTTCGCTATCGGTCACACAGCATTATTTAGCCTTGGATGATGGTCCACCCGGATTCCCGCAGGGTTCCACGTGCCCCGCGGTACTTAGGAATACTTTTGGCAAGACTCATTCTTTTCGTATACTGGGCTATCACCGTCTATGGCAGAGCTTTTCAGCTCTCTTCTACTAAGAATGAATTTTCTGACTTACCCGCATCGATACAGCAATGCGACAAAATATCCTGCAACTCCCTAATCACAGCGCCTGTACGCTACTAACATGACTAAGGTTTAGGCTGATCCCGTTTCGCTCGCCGCTACTAAGGGAATCTCGTTTGATTTCTGCTCCTCAGGTTACTAAGATGTTTCAGTTCACCTGGTTGTCTTCTTTATCCTATGAATTCAGATAAAGATGCTTGGAAATTACTCCAAGCGGGTTGCCCCATTCGGAAATCCCCGGGTCAAAGCCTGTAGCGGCTCTCCGAGGCTTATCGCAGCTAGCCACGTCCTTCATCGTACTGTATGCCAAGGGATCCTCCATACGCCCTTTGTATCTTGACCAAAGCGATTTATGAAAAATAACTCTTGGTAATTGGAATCTATATTCTTGCAACCAATGTCAAAGAACGAGCACAGAAATTTAGTGCGGGTTTTGAAATATAGCTGAACATTTATTTGATTGTCAATGCCTCTAAAATAATTTTTGGCGTTAACAATTCCGGCAAGATCATGGGCTGGCCCGGACAGCTCGGATCGTAATATATATATAGAGGGACACTATTACGCCCGTAAGTGCCGAGGGCATCGGTGATTTCCTTATTTTTGGACGTCCAGTCCGCTTTTAATGCAATGACTTCACGAGACTTAAATAAACGCTGCACCTCTGTCGATGAAAAAGCAACACGTTCGTTAACCTGGCAACTTAAACACCAGGCGGCCGTAAAATCGATGAAAACCGGCCTCCCTGAATGAAGCGCTTGTTCCAGCCGAACCTCGGAGTACGGTTCCCATGGAATGGTCGAAATGGTCTTGGACGGCGACGCATAGTAGAGTGCGTGGGCAAAACTTAAGACGATAATAATAAATCCCAGCCATTTTCTAAAGCGCAAAAGCCAGACGCCAAAAGCCGCCCCAAGCAAACCAATCCAAAGCGAGGTCGCAGAATGTGTTTGTACACTCAGCACCCATGCCAGCCAAATAACGGTTGCCAGTAGCGGGAAGGCCAAGAACTGGCGAAGCGTCACCATCCAATGACCTGGCTTTGGCAATTTGCGCAGAAGTGCGGGGAAGAAGCTTAAAAGTAAATATGGAAACGACAAACCCAGAGCAAGTGCTGAAAAAATCGTTATCGCACCCGCTGTACCTTGAGTTAAAGCAAATCCAATCGCAGTACCCATAAAAGGGGCTGTGCAAGGGGTGGCCACAACCGTCGCCAAAACGCCACTCAAAAACGAACCCGCTTCGGGGTGAGCAAAACGCGTTAGAGACGCACCGATCTCAAAAAAGCCCAGCAAATTCAGTGAAAACAGGAAAAACAAGAAACTTAGAACCACCAAAATCACCGGGGACTGCAACTGAAAACCCCAACCCAATTGCATCCCTGCCGCGCGCGTAACGAGTAACGTGCCTGCCAGTACCCAGAAGGAAACCAAGATTCCTGCTGAAAAGGCCAGTCCATGATGCCACAGCGGCACACCGCGCTTTTTCGACTCCTTCACAAAATTTAATATTTTGAGAGATAAGACTGGAAAAACGCAGGGCATTAAATTGAGAATGAGACCGCCCAAAAAAGCAAACGCTATATATATAAGGAAAGGAGACTTTACTTTTTCGATCCGCAATTGAAGGGAAAGGTCGGCATGTTCCGGTACGCACACCTTCTCGCAAACCAGATAGTCGACGGCAACCTTAACCGGGATCGATCCGGTGGCGGTAGCGGGGGCGATAATCCGAAACGGGAAAATTACCTCATGTTCGTATCCGTAAACAGTAATTCCCGACTCTTCGATTTTCTTTGGGATTGGCCATTCCATTTCTTGTACGTCGAAGCCCGAAGGCAAGGTCCATTTAAAAGTGGGCGGAGCTCCTGCCGAACCGGGAGTTTTGCCATAGGTATGCCACCCCTCTTTAAGGGTAATCTTTACACCCACCTCCATCGGCCTGAGGGGGACAAGCTCCGCGGCAACAACCGCGTTGGAAAAAAATAGAAGCGACAGAAAAAAATAGAAGAGTTTTTTCAGAGAACAATACCCTTTTTTGGCGATCGAAAATCCTTCTCCCAATCCATTTTTTGATTGTAGGAATAATCGCCCTTTTTTCTTACCGTCGTAGTGTGCATATCGACGGTCTCAATCTGAATGTTAAACGACTTTTCGGGAATTTTAATGTCTTTCACCATAATTGAAATTTTATTGAGCTGCGCTTCTTTGCGGCTCATTCGTTCGCCCAACGTGCGAAGAAAAATCTCCGCCATGGCATTGAACTTTTTCAGAACCGGAATCAGTTTCTTGGTCTGAAGGCCTCCAAACTTCTTTGGTTGCTTCTGCTCACCCACCGGATCGTCCGCCCTTTTTATCCTGTCGTTTTTTTTCTTCCAGCAGCTCTTTTAATTTATCTTCTTTAAACAAAAGTTGCTTCCATTTATTTTTTAGATTTTTTATTCGCGCCATATTGTCGAAAAATTTGTTGAGTACTTCCTTTTCTTCTTT
>CAYGHZ010000243.1:0-3364 GCA_964349635.1 uncultured Candidatus Marinamargulisbacteria bacterium | reverse complement strand
GGGCGGGCGGGTCAAATTTTGACTTTGGAAATACCCTTCGACACGATCGGCGAATTCAGCCGCCAGGGGATCATGAAGATCTAAATTGTGACTATAGCGGAAAATTTCTACCGCATTCTCAGGCGATAATAGTCTGATCAATTCTTTAAAGCAGGCCTTTTCTAATTTTCGAGCCGAATTATCTTCCGGTATTCCACTCTTTTTTCCCTGCTTATCGTCTTCCACAGGCGCATGCTTAGCTGTTTTAGCCTCGAAATCTCCGCCGGACTGCCCTAGATAAACCCCCGCTTCGCGTAGCTCTATGAGCCGCTTGGCGTCCAGTCCGTCCGGTAGATTGCCGACCTTATGGAAGTGCAACAGTCCGAAAAAGGCGTGCCTTGTTATGGGTAAAGGGAACCCTTCTTTTTGTTTATCTCCTCTTACAATATCCAGCGCTGCGTTCAGCACCGTCGAATTTAGTCTCCGGGCTGCGACGACAGGTACATCCGTCTCCCCATCTCTAAAGTTAATTTTGACCATTTTTTCATCGTCAGCCGGGACTTCTAGGCCTCTGATCTTAACCTCATGCGGCGGCGATTTTGCCGCAGCCGCTGGAGCCATCGGCCCTAAGACGGACATTTCAACACCCGAAGGGGCTGCGGACATTTTAGGCAGTTCCGCTTGCCAAGTTTTTAGCGCATCTATTAACGTTTGAACTTCCTCGGCTTCATCACCTTGCGCATCCGATTTGCGCAACGCACTTTCCAATCGTTGAAGATAATGACCAAGATCTGCCGACGTTGCGGAAGGCAGCGGATGATTATTTCGGCCTTGAATTGCTATGGTCAGCGCCTGTCCCCGAGAGGCAGGATCCTTTTTTTCCGATTTAACCTTAAATTTTTCCTCCATATTACCGATCGTCAAATTCACACTCGACCAGCTAAACGGAGTAGCATTTGGAGCACCACCTTTTCCTGTAGCGCCGGCTGGCCTTACCAATCCACCACCTGATGAAACTGCTGACATAGGATTCCCCCTCTCTTTTTAAGTAGGGTTCCCTTAACTAAATGAAAGCTAAACATTCGGGTAGGCGGTAAGCCGGGTTCTGTATTAAGCGGTCATCTGTCTGGGAGTTACGTCGCCGCAATCCTCAAGCAACCAACCAGGGAATTCAAACGAGGCGGGCCGCCTCTCTTCCCCTATTTGGTCTTGCTCCGGATGGGGTTTACCAGATCCGTTGTCGCCAACGGGATCCGTGAGCTCTTACCTCACGATTTCACCCTTACCCTTCGACAAGCTCAGGGCGGTATATTTTCTGTTGCACTAGCCATCGGGTTACCCCGTCCTCCCGTTAGGAGGCATCCTGCCCTGCGGAGCCCGGACTTTCCTCGATAGTGTTGCCACTACCGCGACCACATCGCCTACCCATGATGGATTGTAGCACTGATCTTATTAAACGCGGCAATGGTCGGCGCCAAAAGCTGGTCTAAACCACTACTCTCTAAAGTACCAGCAAGACAGGCCATTACCCAGTAGGCGGCTTTCACCGATATTTTAAAGTCTTTCAATTCGACCGGATTTTGCCGTGCACTCACTTGCTTAGCGGTGGCTTCTACCCACTGCTGTAGGGCTTCGGCGGGATCCTGGGGAACTCCGGCACCGGGACAAACGCATTTATGGATATCCTCCAACACGGCCACCGGATCGTCCACGGGGAACCCCCTGGGCATTTCTTCTTCAAGAAGATCCTTTGCTCCATACCGTAACAATTCGCGAACCACGGAAAAGTTAAGGTGTCCGACGGCCTTCCCTATCGGCCTCATCATCTTGTAACCATCCGATGTCATTGGCGCATCCGGATTGGCTCCGTTTTCGAGCAGGCAGGTAACGCATTTGAGGAATTCCGGAATCGCATTAAGACCAAAAATCATCTTGTCGTTTATACGGTTTAACAGCCAATCCAACTCTCTAAAACCATAATCAACCAATACCTTCAATACGGGAAGGTTAATTTGATCGACGCCGCGCGTAACAAGTTCTCTCATAACGCTATTGGGATCTCCCCCTTTCAGCAACGCGCCTTCCAGCGCGCGAGAATCACGGGAGGAAAAAGCGCTTCGCACGTCCTCGTTACGACGCGCGACATCGTTATTTTGATATCTGCTTAACCGAGCGCGAAAGACCTGCGTTGTATCATCCTCAGACTTAAACAAATCGGCCGCTTGCGAAACTGATGTCAAGCGGTCGTCATCGACACGAGCCTTAAACGAAATAATATTCATAATCTCGTGCATGCAGCGTTTTTGCGTGTCTGCGCCTAGACAGCTTGCCAGTGCGTACAGATGCTGCACCTGATCTTTATTCATGTTCCCTGGCAGAGGGTCTCTCTTTAGGGCTCCCACCAAGTGATTAAACGTGTCGCTTTTCATTTCAACCTGCATCTCTGAATGAGTTTTAAGTTTTATTAACATTTTAGCTATTTTGGGCCAGTGTTCTTTGAGAAGTTCTCTTATTTCCGGTTGGCCTGCGCACTTTAGAATGACTTTACATTGAAAATATAACCCGCTATGACCACTGATCGAAAACGCCATTCCTGCAATCTTAAGTGCGTTTTCGGGCCTAATCAGGTTCACTAGTTCGTTGGCCCGACTCCTTGCCCGCATGGCATCTCCCATATTATTCGCGGCCACGTAAGCGGCGAAGATATCGTCTTCGGTGATAGTCGCACGTAATCCTAGACTGGCTTCAAAATCTTTCTTTAAAATCGCCGGTAATGGTATGGCTTCCTTTTTATCCCAATATTCCAGTATTTCAGCAGCTACCGGAATACTGGCGGCAACCCGCCGAGGGATCGCGACCTCTCCGTCGCTTAATTTAATCGGAATTAGTTCGTCGGGGTTGTCACGTTCTTTGGGCTCCACTTTTTTTTCTTCGATTTGAATATGGGGACGGGCCGCGGGAAGCGCGGATGGCCGCTCGTTCAATTTGGCGTTAAGGTCAAAAAGACGACCCTGGAAATCTCTTCGATCATAGCTACGCCTTGCGCCAAAATGGAGAGCAACTTCAGCTAAATAAGGCCGGACGAGAGGCGTTAATTCCATATTAAAATCCTGTCGCTCCAGTTTTTCCACACAGGTGACCAACATGGCTGTGAGCTGGTTATTTTTACTCCCCAATTTCTCTGGGGATGAGTCGCTTATTAGCAAATCGTACAGATTCACAATTGGGCGTTCTGCCTTTAAGGCTGGCCGATCCCCTTCCTTCTTATTTTCTTGTTTTTTTACTTCACCCTTGCCAGGCGCAGCCGCCTGGGGAAGACTACTTTTCGCAATTGCTGACATAGATGATTTCACTCCTTATCAATTATTTTCAATAAGTAATATAT
>CAYGHZ010000242.1:0-3366 GCA_964349635.1 uncultured Candidatus Marinamargulisbacteria bacterium | reverse complement strand
GCCGCAACCCATTATAAGCTACTCAAAAATTTCAATACCAAATCGTTGTTAGAAGTCACCCCTGTGACCGGTCGTACACATCAAATCCGGGTTCATCTGGCCAAGATTGGCCACCCCGTACTGGGCGATCCGGATTATTCACCTAAGAAAACATTTGGGAAGGGACAATTGCTGCAAGCCTTTTATTTGTCGTTTAAACACCCTTCAAAAGACTTGCGGTTCACATTTCAGCTTCCTATTTCCGATCGCCTTCTATGAAAATTCTTTTATTCGGCATTTTGATGCTCAGCTCGCTGAGCTACGCAGAGCCCACGTTTGATATCAGACTTTCCTCAGGCACCATAAAACAGGGACAGTCGGTCCGGTTGGATCTGACCTCCAGTCATCCCCTTCGAGAAGTCCGGTTGAACTGGGCGCATCGGCGCTATCGCATGTTTCCAGTCAAAGCCAATACGTATGCCGCTTATCTGGGCATCCCTCGCGAACTACCGGCCAAGGACTACGCCATCGAGTTAGATCTGGTGTTGCCAACCGGCCAACGCTTCGCGAAAAGCGTCCCTATCACCGTCACAGACGGAGAGTTTATCAAAGCCACGTTAACGCTTCCTCCGGCCAAAGAATCGCTGGCCAGCAACCTAAAGCAGCTGAACGAAGAAGGCAACATCATCGAAAAACAGTTTGGTCTCTTGACCAACAAACTACTCTTCGAAAGCCCGTTTGAGATCCCGGCCAAAGGCCAGATCACGTCGCCATTTGGCGCCATTCGGATGTACAACAAGATCATCACCCGCAACCACGCCGGCGTGGATATCGGAAACCAAGCCAATACGCCGATCCATGCGCCCAATTCCGGCAAAGTAGTGCTTAGCGAAACCCTCAAAAGCCACGGCGAAACCATTATCATCGATCACGGATTCGGCATCTTAACCATCTACAATCACCTCAACCACCGAGACGTGGCCGTCGGAGATTCCGTCAAAAAAGGCCAGACCATAGGCCGTATGGGCATGACCGGCATCGCCAACGGCCCGCATTTGCATTGGGGGATGAGCGTTCAGGGGGTAAGAGTAAATCCGTTGTTTTGGGTGGGGAATAATTTCAAACCCTAGCCAAGGTGTGATCCACGGCATAATCCAACATTTTACTTAGGGACACATGCCGACGTTTCGCTTCAGCCGCCAACTGATAATGGCGTTGGGGCGTCGTCCGATAGGCCAAATTGCCTTTAAATCGATTCTTATCAATCGGCACCGGAATTTCATCGCCCAGTTTGATGTACAAGGCGATGGCAGCATGCAACGCCTCCTGAACGTTCTCGTAAGCCTCTTCCAATGTTTCCCCATCGCTGGAAATACCGGGCAATTCTTCAACACTTATAATGAAAAATGATCTACCCTTTTCCCTCTCTGTTTTAACGATGTAAGTCCAAGGGAGCTTTAAATAATCTTCAATTTTTTTCTTGTTCATCTAAAACCTCCTTTATTAGATCGATTTGGTACTTCAATAGTTCCGGTCTCTTTTTTAAAGAGACGTTTCTTGCATAATTTTTCTTTCTAAATATCATATGCGAACCTCGCGATTCCAAAGTAAACCCAAGCTTCAACAGCAATGACTCCGCCTCATCATAAGAAATCGACCTTCCCGCCTTGATTTTTTCGATCAATTTCTTATGCCTGGACACATCAAAATGATACCATTTTTGATATCATATAGTAAACATGCCTCCATTTACGGCGTTTTAAACATAATAATACTTTTTTCGATAGCCCCATCGGAGCGAGTGCTTTGGCCCTAGGTCGAGGTTAGCGCTTAAGAACTTTCTCATATTCTTCAAAATCTTCTTCCAAAGACGGATCATAAACACCGTTTGAAATAAGTAATGTGCGAAGATTAGCGCTGTTTACGGGTTTCGGAGTCCGTTCGAACTCACTCTTGATCTTAAACTCATTCCATCGAATGCCTTTGCGCTCTGCAACAGTCCTAGCCCGATCCAGGATTTTCATGCTGACGCCATGCTTTATGGAAATATCCAAATCCCGCAAGGAATGTCTGATTTGGCTCTGACTTAATTCCAGCCGTTCCAGGTTACTTTTAAGTTTATCCCTGAATTCGGGTAGTCGCGATTCTAAATCTTCTGAACCAGGGCGTCCGACGTGCGCAACTGCAAAGGAAGTAACTTCATTCAAGTTAATAATCGCGTCCCAAAGAATGGGAACAGTTTTCTCAACCTCAACCGAAACGGCCTTCATTTTTTGTACAGTTTCAAAACTGATTTCGCCCATCGGTGTTTTTGCGGAAAAATGCTTAATAATCTCAGGGTTGCCTAGGAAAAACAGGCATGCTCCGGTCGTAAGGATAAGCCAACCAGCGACTCCCGGCTGAAGTCGTTTTCGATAAATAAAGAAAAAGACTGTTGCTAGCGAAACAAAAAACAAAATAATGCTGAAAACCGAAAGCATATTAAATCGCAACTTTCTGAAATGATTTTCCGCGCACAGTATTTCCGTCCAAAGCTTGTTTCTTGGCCGCCGTTTTCCCTAATACCAAAAACTCGTTTGTAGCATCGCCCTTATATTTTCTTTTTTCGCCGTCGTTGTCGGCTCGGAAACGTTGGTAAGGAATCTTCTTAAAAACGACGTCCGAGAATAACTCAGAGAAAAGAGATCGCAAGTCATTCTCAGACAAAAGGCCCTCGTTGTTGTACGAAAACAAAACGTAGTCGGATTTTACTGCGGCAAGAAGACGGCGAAACGCGTCGTAGGCCGTTGCGCGCAGGCAGAAAGGCGACTGCAATTCTTTTTGAGGCCGAAGCCCAGTTACGCCCCGGGGTTTGAATTTTCCCATGTCCCATCGCGCAATGGTTTCTAAAATATGGTAATTCCCTGAATATTGCCGATGATTGTACGGGGGGTCGATGTAGGTCAAAGTGGTTCGCTTATTTTTCAGTTTCCGAAGCAAAACTTCTCCGTCCAAGCAAAACGCGTTGTGCAACTTCTCATCGTGTTTGGAGGAAATCGGGCTAATCGCTGCCAAATACAGAGGCTTTTGCGCGCTTTTCTTGATATGTTTCAAATAAGCACCGTAAATCGACGCAGTATTTGCCACTCTGTCCGCAGATTCAATAAGGCAGGCGATTAACCAATGCTTTTCCTTCTCCGAAATAAGCGCCAACTTTGTCCACTCTGTAATCTGATCTCGGATGGCCTGAATTCGGAGCCCGTTTTCTATTGAAAAATATTGCCTTCGGGCTTTTCCGCCTTCGCAGTAATCGTTAAAAAACCGGCCCTTTTTGCCTGGCAACTGGTTGAGGAAATTAAGAACTTTTTTCGCCGGACCAGAAGGCAATCGTTTCTTACGCTCATGAAT
>CAYGHZ010000241.1:0-3377 GCA_964349635.1 uncultured Candidatus Marinamargulisbacteria bacterium | reverse complement strand
ATATTAGACTGAGGACGGCATATGCTAATAGAATTTAAGACCAAGAATTTCCGGTCATTCAAGAACGAAGTTAGCTTGAGCATGGTTGCTGCGCCAATCACAGAAAATGAAGAAAATGTGTTTTCAGAGCGAAACAAACTGAAATTGCTTAGGAGTGCCGTGGTTTACGGGGCAAATTCTAGCGGGAAAAGCAACCTATTTAAAGCGATGAAGTTTATGAAGCGATTTGTAATAAACTCTTCCAAAGACACGCAAGCTGGGGAGTCAATTCCAACGCAACCATTTAGACTGTCAGATTCAAGTGCTGATAAGCCGTCATCTTTTGAGATGGCCTTTATTTGCGAGGGGGTCACATTTCGTTATGGATTTTCTGCAAATAAGTTTGAAGTTGAAGACGAGTGGCTATTTTACCGCCCGAAGGCAACCGAAATTATGCTCTTTGAACGAAAAAAAAGAAAAATCAATATTCACCCTAGTCGATTCAGAGAAGGCTATGGACTAAACAATAACGACGACATACAACGCACCCGCGACAACGCATTGTTCATTTCTGTTGTTGCCCAATTTGGCGGCGAAATTTCAAGTAAAATTATCGGTTGGTTCGCGAATTTAAATTTTATTTCTGGGATTGAAGACAGCCATTACATGAATTTTTCAATTCGAAGCCTAGAGAACGCTGATTCTCATAAAAAGGCAATGGCACTACTTAAATCAGTAAATCTAAATATTGGTGGCCTGAAGGTTAAGTCTAAAACCATCGAAAAATCTGCGCTTCCGGCGGACATGCCCGAGGATATTAAAAGTATGATTGCAAGCAGAAAAATGTATTCGATATTAGTAACTAAAAACGTTTACGACGAGAATGGGAATGTAACCGGAGAAATACAATGGTCTCTCGACGAGGAGTCGGAGGGGACTCAAAAGATTTTTGGATTCTCTGGGCCCATTTTTGACACGTTGCAAAATCAAAAAATTCTTATCATCGATGAGTTTGACGCAAGGCTGCATCCATTACTGACCACAGCCTTAATTCAGCTCTTTCATTCAAATGATATCAATCCAAGAAACGCACAATTAATTTTTGCTACACACGATACGAATTTGCTATCAAATCAGCTTTTTAGACGAGATCAAATTTGGTTTACGGAAAAAGATCGCTCAGAGTCAACCGATCTCTATTCTCTTTCAGACTATAAGCTAGATCGGAGTCAAAAAGTCAGAAAAGATGCCGACTACGAGAAAAACTATATTGCTGGCAAATATGGGTCTATTCCTTACATCAATATAGATGGCTTGAAGGAGCTTTTGGCCAAGTGAAGTCAACCAGTACAAAAGTGTTTTTACAAAATGGCCGTTGGAATCAAAGAAGAAAGCCTTATAAGGCTACCCGTAAAACTTTTTTGATTGTTTGCGAGGGCCAGAAAACGGAGCCCGAGTATTTTAGAGCCTTTCCGTTAGAAACAGTCCAAGTTGAGGGAATCGGGTTTAATACGGTATCACTAGTGAAGGAAGCTATTCGGCTGAAAAAGAAGCGCCCAGAACGCCAAGAAATCTGGTGCGTCCTCGATCGGGACAGTTTCCCAGCCAAAGACATTAAAGAGGCTTTGCGGCTAGCAGACCAGAATAATATCCGCATTGCTTTTTCCAACGAAAGCTTTGAGCTTTGGTACTTACTTCATTTTGTTTATTTAGACACTAAACTTTGCCGAGGCGATTATATCAAAAAGCTAAAAAAGCACTTACGACCACTCGGAATCGAGTATGAAAAACAGGGGCTTTACGGCCCGCTAAAGAGCTTTCAACAAATTGCAATCAAATCAGCGCAAAGATTGCTTCAAAATCATACAAATAGGATCGATATTAAACATCAAAAATTTAAAGACCGATATGGCTCATTTGATGTTGTAAAAGCAAATCCTTTCACCACCGTCCATGACCTCGTTCTAACTCTGTTGCAGGAAATCGAGAAAAAACATTAATTGAAAATCTTGCCTAAAATGCTAAGCAAAGACGCAAAAGACAACTTTAATGTGGTTTTTGATTGGATCGAATCTAAGTTGGGTTAGGCAATTATATTTTCCCCCAAGGAGAGCAACAATTAATTAATCGAAAGGGGGCGTGGTCAGTAGGGATGGAATCACTGTCATTTCCAGTCGCGCGGCTACTCAGAATTTTTTCACGGCGATAGCCACGCCGTACCCGGAATCCGTAAATTCGTAGGTCGAAAAACGACCCGTTTTCTTAACTTCTTTGTTCCACACGTCCATCAAAAACGGATGGTATTGATTTACAATATCGTCAAACACTAAAACGCCTCCCCGTTTAAGCCGGGGGATAACATGGCGTATATCAATCGACGCGCCCCGTCGCGTATGGTCGCCATCGACATTAATAATGTCGAAATAGGCATTCGGATGCGATTTAAAATAATCCGGTACGGTTTTTTGCGAGTTGCCGGATACCAATTCCAAATTTCCTTTGAATCCGACTTTTTTCATTTCCCCTCGGACAAAATCCGGGCCCGGATTTTGAATCCCCACATAATCCTGGATCCACATATCAAATCCCACAATATGGCAATCAGGATTCTGGCTCGCCACCATGGCCATGCTGCGTCCTCTCCGGACGCCGATTTCCAAATAGTTTTCTACTTTCATGCTTCGGCAGATACCCGTCAGGCTTACGATCATGTCCGAATAGACCCATCGCTCGTTGAAGTTAGCGAGTCCGTGGTCATAAAATCGAAGTAGGAATGAAATAAACTCATCAGGAGTCAATTGTCTCAAAATATCCATCGTCTTTCGGATTGAGTCGGGTGACGAACACATGGATTTAAACGTATCGGCGCCGGCAAGAACCGGCTCGTACCAATGGGTGGCGGGCTCCGAATAGGTTGTCTGACGCTGGAGCGGAGCGCGCCCTGCTTTCATTTTTTTAATCTCGCGCTGAACCTTATTGACGACTCGCTCATAGGTTTTGTGCATGACAATCTCCTCTGGTAATATACGGTATACTCTATGATAAAACGTCTGTTCGATCTACTTCTTTCGCTGATTCTCCTTTTGGTTTTTTCGCCTGTTATTTTATTTGTCGCGATTTGGATCAAGCTCGATTCCAAAGGCCCCGTTTTTTATTTCGGTAACCGCGTCGGTCGTTATGGGAAAATGTTTAAGATCGTTAAGTTTCGCACCATGGTTCAAAATGCCGACAAAATCGGCGGCCCTTCAACGGCCGATGATGACCCGCGCGTGACCAAGGTCGGAAAATTTATTCGCAACTATAAGCTCGATGAAATTGCCCAATTAATCAATGTCGTCAAAGGCGATATGAGTTTTGTCGGGCCTCGCCCGGAAGTAAAACAATATGTAGACATGTAT
>CAYGHZ010000240.1:0-3397 GCA_964349635.1 uncultured Candidatus Marinamargulisbacteria bacterium | reverse complement strand
GGTTATAATAGAATTACATGGCTGAAATTAATTTAGAAGGCGAAGGCGGAGTAGAAGACCCCGTCTCTCCCCCACCCCCCCAAGGTTTTTTTTCCCGGCGACGGATTACCATATTCGCCATTGCGATCGTGATTCTTTTGGGCGTGGGCGGCGCATTGTTGGCATTGCGATATTTTCAAGGCCCCAAAACCGGTGTTCGCGGGCCAGCCGATGCGGCAGCCGTTGAAAAAGAAGAAAAGGCTGCCAAGAAAAAGAAAAAACCCAAATGGCAGGTGTTATATGACAAGCTGACTCCTGAACAGGCGGCTTCGGTACTTAAAGAATTGAGCGACGAGGACATCCGGTTCAAGCAGGTGCAAACCGGTAAAAACGTCGCCATTTCGGTCGATGAAGACGAGGCAGAACGCGCGGAAAACTTGTTGGCCATCAAGCGACTGCCGGCCGGCGGATCAAAGGGCTACGAACTTTTGGATCAAGGTCAGACGCTGGGCGTAACGGAGTTTGATAAACGAATTCGCTTTTTGCGGGCCCTTTCCGGAGAACTGGAAATCGCCATCATGCAAATGGAAATGATCGAAACCGCCAAGGTACAAATCGTACTCCCCGAGCAACGATTATTCGCAGTAACGCAGCCCCCTGTTACGGCCTCGATTTTGATTCGGCGCAAACATGGTACAAAGATCGATGATCAGATCGTCTTTAGCATTATCCAGCTAATCGCCAACGCGGTAGAAAATCTGCAGCCGGAAAATGTGTCGGTTATCGATACCGAAGGGTTTGTGTTGTCGGCCGGAATTTTTGAACGTATGGCGGCCAAAGAAGCGGGTTTGCTTAAAGAAGAAAAACCCGCTGAGGAAATCAAAGCCGAAAAGTTGGGCCAACCGGTTGTTCCTGATTTCAAAAAAATGAAAAAATGGTATGAAATCAAGCACACATTTGAGCAAGAACTGGAAGACAAAGCGATGCGCCAGTTGATTGGCGTCCTGCCCGTTGGCAGCTTTAAGTTGGCCATTACCGCGGATCTGGGCCCCGTCGAAGATGGCGAGGTGCTGGACGTGAAACGCTTGGCCACCAGCATTGTAGTCGACAATACTAACGAAGCGATCTTTTTGGATAATTTATTAAAAAAGCAGATTTTTAACACCGTTGCCTCCGCCATTGGCTATGTCAAAGGGCGTGACACCATCCAAATCAATAAGGCTGATTTTTTGACGTTTACTCCGGACGAGCAAAAACGCCTGAATGCTCTCAAACCGCATAAATCCGTTTGGCCGAAGCGCCTGATCAAATGGGGGCCCTGGATCGCCGTGCCCGGCTTGATTATTACGTGGCTACTGCTGCGAATCCCCTCTCGCTCCAAGCGCGTCGCCAAGGCCAAGAAAAAAGAACGGGAAGAGGCGGCGGAAGAGCGGGGCTTTACCGATCTTCAAACGCCATCCATTGAAATTTCGACGACCCAGGTTCGGAATTTAGCCAAACAAGATCCGGGAGCCGTTGCGCACGTGATGGAAGAATGGTTAACGGAGGCGCCTACGAATGCTTAGCGGAAAACAAAAAGCGCAGCTTTTGCTTGCCCTTTTGGCAGATCAGTCTCAGGAAGTCTTGGAACATTTGTCGCAAGAAAGCGCTGCATTGCTTACAGCGTCTATCGACGATGCGCCGCAAGTAACCGCAAAGTCGGTTCATGAACTTTTGACCGAGCTTCGAAACAAAATTGAACATTTGAAGGAAGCGACCGTTGCTCCACCCGCACCCGAGATCATCGAACCGGAGGTCGCTCCGGAACCAGAACCTGCGCCTGTCGAAGCACTGGCGCCGGCCGTCGAAGAAGCCCCTGAACCCGAGACGTATTCAAACCTGCGCCAAAGCCGTGAAATCGCCGATGTGCTGTCCCAACAAAAGCCCCAGGTCGTTGCCTTTATGCTGACTCGAACCAAAAAACCACTTCGCGACGAGATTATCGGTTATTTACCCTCCGATCTGGTGGAAAAGATCCAGACGAGCGACGTGGAAGCTATTCCTATCGGCGACCGCGTATACGAAAAACTTCATAAGGCGATTTTCGAAAAGTAATGGAACATCCACGCTACACCATTAAAAGGATCATCTCGCGACAAGATCCTTTTGTGTTGGCATTGTGCGAACGAAAAGAAGACGGCGTCTCCGTATTGGTCAAATGCGTCGACCCGACCCTTCCATTTTCCAAATATTTACCTCTACTGGAACAGGAATACCTTCTTTCCAAGCAATTGGACGGCGATCCTCAATTTTTGAAAGCCAATCAATTCGAGCCTCAAGTCGATCGAGCCTATCTGGAATATCAGTTTTTTAGCGATTCGACGCTTTCCGATTTTATTAAAAGTCATCAACCCGTTTCGATGCCGGATTTTCTTGTTATCGCCTTGCAATTGGTCAAGGCGGTCGGTTCGCTGCATCAACACGACGTATTGCATCTTAATATTGCCCCGCTCCATGTATTGATTGAACAAAAAACAAAACAGATCCAACTCTCCGGGTTAACCTATGCGTCTCATCAGGATTCGCTAAAACGAGACACAACGTATTCGCACCCCGGGCTTCCGTACATATCGCCCGAGCAAACCGGGCGGATGAATCGGCAAATCGACTATCGTTCCGACTTTTATTCGTTGGGCATCTGTTTTTATGAAATGCTGACCGGACGCTTTCCGTTTGAGGGCAGCGGAGCTGCGCAACTGTTGTATGCGCATCTGGCAAAGGATCCGGTTCCTCCGCACAAGCTGGTCGACAGCATCCCGGAAGTCGTCAGTCACATCGTGATGAGGCTACTTTCAAAAAATCCCGAGGAGCGTTACCAGAGCATTTACGGCTTAACATACGACTTGGAGCATCTTCAATTACCATTGGGGCAAAAAGACGTCAGCGAACACTTTCAACTGTCTTCAAAATTTTACGGACGCGAGAATGAAATTGACGCGCTTAGGACTTTATTTTTATCAACACCGTCTCGATTCGCCGTAATTTCCGGCCCGTCCGGCATCGGAAAGTCGTCGTTAGCGCAGGAATTTCATCGCTTTGTCGTTCAAAACGGCGGCTTTTTTGCGGTTGGGAAATTTGAGCAAGATAAGATGGACGTCCCTTACAGCGCCATTATTTCGTGCGTTCGCCGAATTCTTCAGCATGTCCTGTCGCTGGAAACCGATACGGTCGAAACCTGGCGAGACGAAATTCAAAAAACCGTTATTGGATCTTATCAGGTGCTATCGGATCTTGTCCCCGAGATAAAAACGTTTTTGGGAACCCAACATTCCGCCATTGAAACGCCAGGACAATTCCCCGTTTCTCTTCGTCAATTTTTCCAAGTTGCAGGCCGTTTGTTGGCGCCTTTGGTCTTGTTCTTCGATGACCTGCATTGGGC
>CAYGHZ010000239.1:0-3442 GCA_964349635.1 uncultured Candidatus Marinamargulisbacteria bacterium | reverse complement strand
GTTCGAACCTACGACCCCGTGCTTGTAAGGCACGTGCGCTCTACCAACTGAGCTAACCGCCCGACGAGAAGGATAGATGCATTTTAACACCTTGAGATAAGATAACAAGATCATGCCGGCCATCGAAACGAATTTCTCAAAAAATGCAGCTACTTATGATCTGTATGCGACGATCCAATCGGAAGTTCTTGAAAAAACATTAGGCATGATTGAATTGACCCACCCAAAAACTATCCTGGATTTGGGATGCGGTACGGGCAACAGTACGTTGGCGCTGCGAACCCGATTTCCTCAGGCCGATATTTTAGGGGTCGATTTTTCGCAGGCGATGCTCTCCATCGCCAAACAAAAGGTCGATGCCCGGTTTCGGTTGTGGGATATCGAAAAGGGAATCCCCGAGGGGTCGTTTGATTTGATTTTTTCTTCTGCTGTTTTGCATTGGGTGGAATCCCCTCCGCGTGCGCCGAACATCATTTTTTCTGTCTTTGGGCCGCAGACCTATCATGAATTGGCGGAGGTCATGCGATTCCCTGTCGTTGCGTCCCGATTTCGCAATTTGGCCCAGTGGCAGGCGTTTGGTGACGTGCGCCAGGAATTCATAACGAAAACGTTTCCGTCTCTTAAAGAGCTGCTTAAATCCATCAAATATTCGGGTACGCGCGGCGCTACTGGCAGGGCAATGTGGACGCCCGATTATCTGGCCGGTTTAGAGGCCGATTATCGAATGCGTTACGGCGGGATCAGGGTTACCTACGAAATAATTTATGGAAAAACCTAAACGTATTTTTATCGCTGGGA
Organism: uncultured Candidatus Marinamargulisbacteria bacterium; assembly: GCA_964349635.1. Taxonomy (GTDB): domain Bacteria; phylum Margulisbacteria; class Marinamargulisbacteria; order SXXA01; family CAYGHZ01; genus CAYGHZ01. The sequence goes on along the minus strand of CAYGHZ010000239.1, from coordinate 2,644 downwards.
CAGACACCGGTGTCGGTAAAACGCGAGTGTGTTTTTTATTGGCGGACTATCTCAGAGCCCAGGGTCTTCGTGTGGTCACTCAGAAATGGATTCAATGCGGGCCGGATGAAGGGCATGATTCGGTGGTTTATCGATTTGAGCGCGAAGTCTCCCCACATTTGGCGGCGCGGTTGGAAAATTGGAAAATATCGGGAAAAAAAATTCTCGATAGTGTTGATGCGCTGGATTGCGACGTTGCGATTGTAGAGGGGAGTGGGGGTGTGCTGGTGCCGTACAATGAGAAAAATCTGATGATTGATTTAATAAAAATGCCGGTGATTTTGGTGGCAAGGAATCGGGTAGGGACGATTAATCATACATTGCTAACGATCGAGGCATTGAAGCAACGGCAGGTTGAAATTTTAGGAATTGTGTTGAATCAGGTCGATCAGGACGTCCCCGAGGCGGTGTTAAAAGACAATCCGAATGTGGTCCAGAGAATCAGCAAAATCAATAGTGTCGCAGTTAATCCCCACCAGCTGACGCTTCCCCATATTGCCGATCTCAGCCATTCGGCATTCGGCGCATGGGCCAGCCGGGTACTTAAACGATAAGCGCTGAGTAAGCCAGTCGTGATAAAGGCTGTAATCATGGGAGCCGGGATAGCCAGCGCGATTAATTTGACGACCGAGAATGACCATGTTTTCCAAGCAATAAACAACAGTGCGGCGGCGAATCCCGCGACGACCCAATATTCGATCCGGTCGCGTTTCCAAAGCGCCTCAACCCACGGGTGGTTTTGCGCGCCGAAGGTGACCTTCCAGTGGCCTTCCAATTCACGTTCCAATCGCAGCTGACGCCCATGGCTTTTGGCGGAGGCAAGGAAAAGGAAGATCAGGAGGATGTAGAAAAGGATTTCTTTCATTCCATAAATGATACCATTGGCTTATGACCCTCCACACATCGACCTACAAAGGAAAACGCATTCTGATTATTCTTAAAGACGGCACAAAAATAATCGATAAATTCAAAGATAAAAAAAGCGGGTTTGTGATTGTCGAAGAATACGGGAAAATTTCGACCAGTTTGATCAAGGCAATGACGATTTGTAAACCGGGACGGCCGGAAAGGCGCACACCATCTTAAACGACGGACGATAATAAATAGGGATGAAAAAAATCGTCGCAATTCGAATCGTTGATTTTTGTGTGGTTGGCGCGGGAGTCGTAGGGTTAAGCGCGGGTTACGCAGCATCCAAACTGGGGTCGGTTATCGTTGTGGAACAAGGTGCCGAGGGCCATCGCAACGGGGGATCCGTTGGTGAAACTCGGCTGTTTAGAAATCAGGGCGATGCGTTGGATCGTTTTCGGGTAAATTCTGCCGCGATAATTGAAAAAGAAATCGATCCGCTTCAAAAAAGTGATGGCCAAGGGGCCACGATTGATCGATCGATGCCGGTATATGTTGTAAAAGATAACATTCGGTCGGTTGATCCGGAGGGCGGAGTATTGCGGCTTCGTTTGCTGATGAATCGCCTGAAAGTCTTGGTTCGAAGAAACGGCGGCGAGGTTCGTTTTCATACCCGTTTTGACGCTTACCGACGCGCGAACGAACTTTTTGTTATCGATACGTCGCAAGGTTCGATTTATGCCCGGCATTTGATCCAAACAATGGGGCCGTGGGCGGTGCCCTTGGCGATGCAGGCGGCTCAACAGGTTGGCAAGCCGTCACCCTATTTCGCGCAGCGGGCCGATTTGTATTTCTTTCAGGCGACTCAGAATGAAAAACCGATCAGACTGCCGTCGATTTTGGGCCGCCATGTGTTGCGCGAAACGGAATTCAAGAATATGACGCGAGAGAAATCATTGGATTCTGTTCCCGAGGGATACTGGGAGCAACTCAGAAGCAAAAAAGGTGCGTTGTGCGGTTTTTATTCGATGCAAGAAGGTACCCTCTATAAAATGGGCTGCTGGTTCCGGCACTGGGAGCAACGTGTTGATATCACTCAACCGGTTGTTGATCGGGCGATGGACCCCTTGCGAATGCATATTGGAGTTCAGTTTTTGAAAAGACAATTTCCTGGGGTCGAGTTTAAATTTGATCATCATGATTCCGGTATTACGACTCGCCTGGAATTTGGCCTTGGCGAATCGATTCCGGAAGGTGGGGGAGCCGTTCATCTGCCTGATGGGATCGTGAGAATGTACTGCGACTCCGGTGGATTTGCCAAAATGGCAGTGGGGCTGGGACAACATTTTGTGAATGTGGCGCTGGGGATAGAGACGTTAGATCCGGCTTTGGATGCGGGACGTTATTTTAGATCGCCGCTTGTTTCGAAGCTCTAGACGACCCTATTTTTCAGTTTTTATAATCCCGGTATTTCCAAAATAGTATCATATGATACTATCAGGCAGGTACAGGAATTATTTTTTATATTTTATCCAAAGTTTCAAGAATCGGTCCGTTATAAAATAACCTGTTTCACCTTTATCAATTAGGTCTTTTGTCAGTAGCGATGAAACCGCACGTTGCACGTTGGGTGGGGTCTTTAGGCCGCTTTTCAAAATGAATTCTTGAGAAAGAATGGATTTTTCTTCTTGCTGAGCTAGTGCGTAAAGGAGTTTTCGTTGGTTGGGAGTTAGCGATTCCCAAAGAGTCAAAAAGG
>CAYGHZ010000238.1:0-3457 GCA_964349635.1 uncultured Candidatus Marinamargulisbacteria bacterium | reverse complement strand
GCCGTTGGGCGCGAGCCTATGATTCGGCGGGAACCAGCAGCATTCCGCAAGATTTTTTAGACACGTTATCGCCAAAAGCCCAGGCTTTTTTTGAAACACTGAACAAACAAAATAAATATGCGATTAGTTATCGCCTGCAAAACGCCAAGAAACCGGAAACGAGAGAAAAGCGGATGAAGGAGTTTTTGGCGATGCTGGAGCGGGGGGAGAAACTGTATCCGTAATGCCCTACCAAGTGCCTGTATTTGGCATTGATGTCCAGGACTCTTGCGGCGGAAGTGAATCTCCCAGTTGCAACAGCTCAATCGAAATCCCGTCCGGCGATATGATAAACGCCATATGTCCGTCGCGCGGCGGACGATTGATCGTAATTCCCGCATCCGCTAACCGCTGACACGTTTCATAAATATTCTCGACCCCAAACGCCAAATGCCCAAAGTTTCGACCCCCGGTATAGGTTTCCGGATCCCAATTGTAGGTGAGCTCCAACAATGGAGCTTTATGAGTGCGGGCCGTTTCAACGTCTTGTGGCGCTGCGAGAAACACAAGCGTAAACCGGCCTTTTTCATTTTCAACGCGGCGAACTTCGATTAGGCCCAGTTTATTGCAATAGAAGTCGAGGGATTGTTCTAGGTTTCCGGCTCGGACCATGGTGTGGAGGTAGCGCATCGGAGTTAATTTAGCATTTGAAGCCAAGATCAACCAGATTCCTGGTGATTTTGAAGCAAAAGGTTGAATTTAGGCATAAAAGTATGCTAAGAAAGGTTTCAGCATCTGTTAAAATGGGAATGGAAGCCTTAAGGCTCTCTGGGAGAAAAAATGGATACTTTCAAGGTAGTTTCGGCTTTAGGTTATTTAGCCTCAAATGTTCCCGAATTAACTAAGCTTAAAGCCTGTAAAATGCTTTTTTTTGCAGATAAAGAGCATTTGCTTAAATATGGTCGCTTTATTACTCAAGATATTTACCACAAACTTGATCTCGGCCCCGTTCCCAGCTTCACCCTAAATTTGATCAACATGCCTTCGGAAATTCTCACGGAAGAAGATCAGCTTCATTTAAACAAGTACATCACCTTTTCAGATGATAAATTTCGGGTCATAACCTGTCGAAAAAACCCTGATTTAGAACAACTTTCAGACTCAGAAATTGAAGTATTAGACCAGGTTATCGATAAGTACGGCAGATTTAACGCTGGTGAGTTGATCGAAGAAACCCACAAAGAACATTTTTGGAACCGAACCCCTATGTATCAGGAAATAGATTTTACCAACTTAATAGGAACCGATCTTGATCCCGCAGCTGTTGAAGCGCTTAGAGAAATTCACAAGGAAGACAAAAAAACCGCTCAGGAATTCTCGCCGCTTCTTAAATGATCGAGCTCCCCGAAGAGGTGCTGAGACAACGCATCGTACCCGGAACTATAATAAAGACTGAGGTAAGCTATCCTGATGGAGCAACGTCTGTTAAGCGTTGCATTGTCGTTTCTAAAGACAATGACCATACTATCTTAACCACACTTTCTACCTCTCAAATCCATAACGCCGATCGATTTAATCGATCAAAGCTCAAAATTGAAGCAGGAAAATCCTCGATATTCGAAATAGATACGATTATTGAAGGCCATCGAATCTTCGAATTGGAAACGCGGAAAATTTGCGAGAAAATTAACCATCGCCAACAATTCGAAATTCAAACAAACATATTGGGAAATATAGAATCCCAATGGTTGAAAGAAATCTGCGACATGCTTTTGAACTCAAAAACTATTGAACGTAAATTTAAACATCGAATAAAAGCCGCCCTAGACTCAATCGAGGAGCCCTAGGACTCCCCGTTAGCAAAATAAATGCCGAAGAGATACAATTTCTTCTCCATATGCATACTCGCCAAAATTCCTTCAAAATTCACAAGGAAAACTCTGACCAAAAAATCCTCTGTAGAGAATGCAACCGACCTACTCTACATGAGGTTTTGTTTCATATCGAAGAATTTCGTGATCAGAATGATCAAGGATGGCGATACGGCGAGTGGGTTCGCAATAAAACAGTTCAGTGCAAAGGGTGCCAAACCATAAGCTTTTGTATTGAAGAAAGAGTTCATACTGATGTAGACGAGAATGGTGATCCTTATTGGTCTGAGAAACTATATCCTCGCCGTCTCGGCCATCAAGCAATAATGAAAGATATTCACTTATTTCCAAAGGAAATTTCTTCAATTTACAAAGAAACCTATTCTGCGCTGTGCAACGAAGAAACCATCTTGGCTGGGATTGGAATTCGAACAATTATTGAAGCTGTTTGCATTTCCCAAAAATCGGCAGGATACACTCTTTCCGATAAAATTAATTCCCTTCTTAAAGACGGATTTATTAATGACAATGAAGCCTCTGTTTTACATAAAATAAGATCATTCGGAAACAAAGCTGCACATGAAATCATTTCTCACAAATCCTATGATCTTTTGGCTGCCTTACAGGTCATCGAAATTATGCTTCAAAGAAGCTATATTCTGCCTCAAAAAGCTTTAGAATTGAGATCTTGCTAAACTGCGTTATACAAATTAACCGTATTTGCTATACTTCCCCATATGTCACTCCCCATGAAAGACCTGGAACAAGTCATCCAACTCGCTCACCTTCACGTCGAAGACGCCGAGAAGGAGCGGTATCTGTCCCAACTCAGCAAAATTCTGGACTATATGGAACACCTCAACAAATTGGATTTAAGCCATGTTTCTCCCACGCTGCATGCCGCAGAGGAACCAACGCCGCTGCGCGCAGATGAAGTCGTTGCCCACGAAAATTTGATGCTGTCGCAAAACGCGCCTGCCTGGGAAGCTCATTGTTTCCGGGTACCGAAGATTTTGGACGCCTGAGCAAAAACCTCCACACCTTCTACGCCCCCACCCGCGCCAAATGGCGAGCGTGGCTTGAAAAACATCACGCAAGCGAAAAAGAAATCTGGCTGATTTATTACAAAAAGCACAGCGATAAGCCGCGTATCCCGTACGCCGAGGCCGTTGAAGAAGCCCTCTGTTTTGGTTGGATCGACAGTACGGTCAACACGATCGACGCGGATCGTTTCGCTCAAAAATTCTCGCCTCGAAAAAGCATTCGCGGATGGTCGGAACCCAATAAGGAACGGGCCAAAAAACTGATTGCCGAAGGTAAAATGACGCCAGCGGGCTTGGCCAAAATCGACCCGTCCGTTTTGGCCGAAATTTCCGGAAAACCTCCAGCGCTCAAAATTCCTGCTGATATTCTCAAAGTCCTGAAAAAAGACCCTCAAACCTGGAAAAATTTTCAAGGCTTCTCCGACACGTACAAACGCATTCGGATTCGCTGGATCGATGCCTCTCGAAAACGGCCTCCGGTTTTTGAGCAGCGCCTGCGCTATTTTATTAAGATGACGAAGCAGAACAAGACTTATGGAATGATGAAGTAAGGAAGGATATACT
>CAYGHZ010000237.1:0-3473 GCA_964349635.1 uncultured Candidatus Marinamargulisbacteria bacterium | reverse complement strand
ATTCAAATTAGGACCAACCACCTATCATCATGCTCAGTTTGAGCCTTATTTTCAGGTTTCGGGATTTATTGTTTTGATTTGGATTATCACGTTCTTTTATTCGGGTATGTACCGTCATTTTGGCGGGATTATGTCCGAGGTGGATGAATTTGTGAAAGTGGTCAAAGGGGTCAGCATCGCCACCATTGAGGTGATGGCCTTTTCGTTTCTTTACGTCGGATTTCCCGGCTCGCGGTATGTGATCTTTTATGCCTGGGGGCTTGGCATTATCGTTCTTTATTTGGCGCGATTGGGTATCCATTACATCGAAATGTCGCTGCTTAAGCGAGGCATTGGCGCAAAACCCACCTTAATTATCGGCGCCGATCCCCATGGTCAAGATATCGCCGAAAAAATAGTTCTGGTGCGTTCTTTGGGTCTTCACTATGTCGGAACGCTTGATGAACACGTCCCGGAGAAACTTCATTTTCATCTCAGAGAGTCTTTCTCGTTGCTTGGCGCTCCGGCCGACTATTCGTTTGCAATAAGACAGACCGGCGCTAAAGTTGTGTTTGTCACAAAACACGATCTGGATCCGTACCTTTTGCAGGAACTGGTGATCTCTTGCCAAAAAGCCGATATTCAATTGCACTTGCTTTCGGATTTTGCCTCTCTGATCCCCGGCACCATTCAGGTGAAGGAGTTCGACGGTCTGCCATTTTTAAGTTATGTCGAGTTGCCAAAATTTACGTTCGGAATGGCGCTTAAGCGATTGTTTGATTTTGTTTGTTCGCTTCTGGGACTTATTATGCTGAGTCCCGTTTTTTTGGTCATTGCGATCATCGTTAAAATGGTTTCGCCAAGCGGACCGGTATTTTATACCCAAGAACGCGTAGGCAAAGGCGACCGGGTGTTTAAGATGATTAAATTTCGCACGATGGTTCCGCACGCAGAGCATCACACGGGACCGGTCTTTGTTGATAAAGAAGAAACACGCTATATTCCCGTCGGCAAATTTCTTCGTCAGACGTCTTTGGACGAATTACCCCAGCTTTTCAATGTTCTCATGGGGGACATGAGCATTGTCGGCCCTCGTCCGGAACGCCCGTTTTTTGTTGAAAAATTTGAAAAAACGATCCCCTACTTCAGCTTGCGTCATCACGTGCGGGGCGGTATTACGGGCTGGGCGCAGATTAATGGCCGTTCGGTACTGAGCCGCCGACCAGAACACAAGATCAAATATGACCTGTATTACATCAAGAATTGGACGTTTATATTTGACATCAAGATTTTGCTCAAAACACTTTTTGTCGTGTTTCTGGGCGAAGAGGCGTATTGATTGAGGGGAACCGTTCTGTTTGGTGGTACGTTTGACCCTTTTCACAACGGCCATCTGCGAATCTTAAAACACCTTCAAACGCTGCCGTATCAAATCGTTATTATTCCAAACGATGTCCCACCCTATAAACCTCACGCCTCAGCACCTCTTGCGGATCGGGTCGCCATGGTTGCCAAGGTTCTCGAGACTTATGGCATTCAAGCCATCATTTCAGATCCCGCCCCCTCCTATTTCGTGGAAACGCTGCGGAAATTGTTAAAGAGTTCGCTGCCACGGCCCTTTTTTTTAGCCATTGGATCGGACAGTCATTCCCAATTTTATTCTTGGAAAAACTATCACGAAATATTGGATCATGTATCGTTGCTAGTAATTGACCGAGATAGCATTTCGTCAACGTCGATCCGTGAAAAATTGACCCAAGGCGACGACATCTCCGACTTGGTTCCCGCTTGCGTATTTCAGTACATCCGGGATAATAAGCTTTACGTATGATTATTGGCGTTACGGGACGTGTGGGATCGGGTAAGTCGCGAGCCGCGAATTTGGCGGCGCGAAAATTTTTGGTTGAATTGATTGACCTGGATCAGGTAGGCCATGAGCTTCTCGAACATCCCCAGGTCAAAAAGATGATCATCAAAAAAATTAGCCGGTCGATCGTCAATGAAGACGGAACCATTAATCGAGCCGCGTTGGGCGAGATCGTATTTTCGGATAGCGAACAGTTACGCAAACTGGATCGCATCATGCATATCCGCATGAATGCGGAAGTGTTGCGTCGCATCAACAAAAACTCCACCCGTAATTTTATTATTGTGGGAGCATTGCTTCGCGAAATTGGGTTATTAAAAGTCTGCCACCATGTCGTTGTCATCGACGCCCGCGACGAAGCCATCCGCAAAGCGGTTGGAGACAAGAAATCCAAGATTTTGGCTTCGCAGCGGGGACGAGAAGAGTATCAGCAAGACGGCCACACCATCATCAAAAACGTATTCAACCGAGCGTTTGATGAAAAATGCCTTACGGTATTTTCCACGTTACTCGCCTAATCGTTTTTGCGCGATCATCATTAGTTTCATGATCTGAAAAATAGTGTTTTCAGGAACGTTTTTGCGAAACTCTTTATCCTGAAACCGCGTATAAATTTGTTTAATCAACTGGCTTAACTGCCTTAAAAGCTCCTCTCGGCTTTTTCCTTTCATGGCATTGATTTCATCAAATACATCTTTTATCATGGGCGACCTCCAGATTTTTTTTTTAAATAAAATGGGGAACCCGGAGGTCGCTAATGTCGAAGAGATATTTATCTACTTGCCACCGAGATAACCACAATATACCACTATAATGCGTGGCATTCAACCATGATTTCACATAAAATTGTCGCAAATACGTTTTTGAATGAGCTGACCCATATCAATGGTGCGCATGATGCCCCTGATTATAATAGATCCCTCATGTGCCTGGTGCGGGATAATTTTGAACTCCTGGCTTTCAACAAATACGTTATTTCCGGTGTTCACCCCACAAATCTGGAACTGAAGGGCCCTGATCCTCTGTCGTCCGATTTTCAATCCGAGTATGATTCATATATTAACAAGGGATTTAACGGAGCCATCAACCTTTTTATAGACCGCGAAGTCAACGAAGAATTTTGTAATGCCTGGATCAATCTCTTCCCACCTAATAAGCGCAGGGAACACCTGGACCGACTAACCCGAGTCAAGCAAGCTAATGGTATAGATTAGAGTTGGGGTGGCGGTCGAAAAGTCGGCAACGATCGTCATCTTAAACAACGGAAATTCTACATATCCCGCATCTGAATTACCTCCAAGAATATTAAGGCCGAAATTTTGGGAAACAGTGACTTCTCGACGCGCCGTATCTGCCCGTCTAACCATGTCGCCGGATGTCGACGGCCCCCTCACACTACATCCATGGTTAGCTAAAACGGGTGAAAACAAGTCTTTTGAAATGCTTCGATCCGAGGTTGGATCGATGTGGATTTGGTTGGCGCATTGAGAAAAAAGGCGCTGAAACTGCTCAATATTAGATTTAAATGCTTTTTCCAACAAAACTTCGACGTTTTTTTTGCTTTCTTCCGTTACTTTATTTCCGTCAACTTCATCGCCGCGGACCAAATCTTTCCTGTACTGAATGT
>CAYGHZ010000236.1:0-3492 GCA_964349635.1 uncultured Candidatus Marinamargulisbacteria bacterium | reverse complement strand
GTCGTTCGCTGTTAGTTCACATTCTAAATCGGCACCACGGCCACTTGACGCGCAACGACCTGCAGGGTTGTCTTTCCCATCTTTGTGGTGAAGATCACTTTCCTAATTTGTCGCCGGAAGAAAAGCAGCCCGTGCTTGAACTGGCCCGATCGCTTTACCTGCGGCCCTATGATTTGCCGGAGGCCCATAAGGAAAAAAAGTATGAGACCGATTATTATGTCAATCCGGCCCACTTAAGCGACGCTAAACTGAACGGTCGCTCGCTTGCCACCTTATTGGCTCGTCCCGAATCCGAAACCCGGCATAGCTGGGGCGGCGGTGGGACTCCGAATCCTCAACGTCTGATCCTTTCCCAACCCTTTATGGAAAAAAAGGAAATCACGGCGTCCGGAAGAAAAACGTTGGTCGTCTGCGCCTCGCCCGATTCGATGGTGGATGAAGGATTTTGGATTTCGCTGTTTCGATGGGCAGGGCAACGCCTCGTCTTCGTCACGGATCGGGGCCGGACAAACATACAATCGGAGTCTGACTTGTTGCGCTATGTTCGCTCATACCCGGCCCCAAAAGGCGTGAACCTCTCTGTCATTTCGGAAGCCGGTGCTTTTCCGAAAACCGATTATTGTATGCTGGACGCCACCAACATCGCCGCCATTGGGCGCCATTATATTCGAAAAAGCGCCCTCGAATCCGGCGTGTGGATCAGAAACTCATCTTCGAATGTGAGTACCTTTCGAATCAACCAATTGATCGACCAAATTTACCGGAAATGGCTGGAGAACCCCTCAACGTTGGATCTCGCTCCTTTAGCCTCGACCGATCGCACGTTGCAAAACATGGTGGTCGGAGTATTAATAAGTTTTCTCACTCCGGGCGAATTGAGCCGAGTTCGGACTATTTCAGGAGTGACCGACCGTTCGCCATTTTCGCAGTGGCTGCGATATTTTCCAAACCTTCTCCCCGGCTAGACATGCCGCAGATCCTTTTCCAATGCTTCATGTTGCCGGTAACCAGATACGGCACGTTAGCCGCGGCGGCAACCTCCAGAAACATCTTATCCGAAGGATCTTTTAAGGCAATGGAAAGCGGCATCGCCGTCGTCAAAATTCCGTCCGATCGCACCTGATCGATAAACGCAGCAATTGACTCATGGTCTATTTTAAACTTTGGACGCGACAACACCTGAACATATTCATCCAAAATCCGTACGTCATAGGCCAGACAAATTTTGCCTGCCGCCACCAACCGCACGATCTCGCCCGGCGCTCCGTAGGCATTTAAGAACCCGGAAACGACTACGTTCGTGTCCAAAACAATGATCATCGACGACGGCGTTTTCGAACTGCTTTAATTTCCTTATTAATATCGTCGAGAGATACTTCCGACATCCCATTTTCAAGCGAGCGGGATTGAACGTGGGCGACGGCTTCCTCGGCCCTGGCGCGACGGATGCTTCGAAGCGCGCTTTCAACCGTGTCTTCCGTGACAAACGACAATATCGCCAGCGGCCTTCCGCTGGAGGTCACCACCAGCTCTCGTTCGGTAGACAACGTGTCCCACACCTTGGCGGATTTAGAACGAAAATCTCGAACGGTTATATATTTCATCTATGCACCTCCGACTGGAGTATACCCAAAATGGGCCATTATTGAAACATTATTGTGTATAGTAGTGTGTATTTTTTTACAAAGTAGATTGGTCAATCGACGTATGAGATAATAGGGAGTATGACTCAGTTTCAAATCAACCAAGTGGTCGATACTATTGTAAAAGTTGCTAAACCTAGCAAAGTTATTTTATTTGGATCTCATGCCTTGGGGAAGACCTCTGAAAGCAGCGATTTAGATATTCTGGTTATAAAGGAATCTTCTGAAATCCGAAGCCAGCGGGCGAGAGAAATACGCAAGCATCTGCGCGGATTAAAAATTCCGGTGGACGTTTTGGTTTATACTCCGCAAGAAGTCGCCGAGTGGAAAGATGTAAAAACTGCTTTCATTACCCATATTCTTTCGTATGGAAAAACTGTTTATGAGCGGTAAGGCCGATCTCATTAAGGATTGGCTCAAAAAGGCAGATCATGATCTCGGCACCGCAGAATTAACCTTGGCCCAAAAACCTGAATATACGGACACTATTTGCTTTCATTGTCAGCAGGCGGTTGAAAAATGCTTTAAGGCCTGCCTGGTTCATTTCGATATTATTGTTCCGAAAATACACAACCTCGCCTATCTACTAGACCTTATTGTCGAAAGAAATCCTGAGTTCAAGCTGCTGTATGAAGAGGCCGAAAAACTCGAAGACTTTTCGGTAGAAGTCCGATACCCCGTCGACGGTTATTATCCCCCGGTCAGCGAAGCGACCGAATCGCTTGAAATCGCAAAAAAAATCCGGATTTTCACCGGGTCCAAGCTTCCATAATTTTTCTACGGAATTACGCGGACGATTACATTCCTTAAACTAATCCCCCAACATTAAACCAAAAACAATTCGTTCAACTGAACAAAATCCTTTGACGAAAACTAGGGAAATCAAGGCTTATTTGTCATCAGGAGGAATTTTGCATGTATAAAACAACTTTAAAAAAAGTGGTATCGCAACCCGGATCATCCCCGTTAGCGCCACCGATTCGCGACTCGTCCGAGCCGATCGGTAAAGGCACCGGAAATAGAGTTTATCCGGGACATAATCTCACTGGAACACCGGTAGCGATATACTCTCCCTTGGCGGCAGCGGTCGATAGCAAGGGTGATCCGGGACTTAACTTATTGAAAACTCTAAATCATACACATATTTTGAAGGTGGTTAGCACACGGTACCGTACTACGGAATTGTGCGTTGGCAACCTTCAGGAATGCAAGGCGATGCTAGACGCAAACCCACCCGCAAAAATCGATAAACCTTCTGTGTTATATACCTATCTTAAGCAAACGGTGGAGGCGCTAAAGTATCTTCATGATTCCAAAATAGGTATTGCTCATCGCGACATCAAGCCGCAAAATTTATTCCTTCATCCATCGGGCGGCATTAGGCTCGGTGATTTTGGCGAAGCCGCGAAGGTGACCCATACCGGCAGGCCGATTTGGGTTGGATCCGTTCCCTATGTTGCACCGGAGGTCATGGCGTCCCAGACTACGTTCCCCACATTGCCCGCCTCGGACGTTTGGAGTTTGGGGGTCGTGGCAGCCGAATTAGTGCATGGCGAAGCACCGCCTGTTGCCTTCTTTAAACAATTTTCGATTCGGACCCCTGATCTACTCTCGTTTGTCACCAGCACGATCACTAGATACGTTCCTCATCTGCAAGCAAAACGAGAACCTGCCGACCGTTCATCTTTAGACCACCTAGTTTATTGGATGATGCGCCCGGTTCCGTCGGAGCGTTACACGATGGAACAGGTCGCTGCCCACCCTTATTTCCGACGACCTGGGTGTTCGGAAGACGTGTTGAGAGCAGTTGCTAACCAATTAGACGCCAGCTTTGAGAGAGTAGCAGATG
>CAYGHZ010000235.1:0-3499 GCA_964349635.1 uncultured Candidatus Marinamargulisbacteria bacterium | reverse complement strand
CTTTCCGAACAATGCGAACACCTTTTAAATCACGATTCGCAGGATTGGTCCACGTGACCAAAACATAATTGGGCGTCGGGCCTTGGCCATCCGATTTTTGGGCCAAATGAAAATCCGTCGGGGGTTCGGGGGCCGTAATATCGTGAGGTGTTGCCAACGTCTCCGCTGTAAACCCACTGTAATCTCGCTTTGAATTGTAGGCCCGCAATGTAAACCGATAGGGATTATTGGTTAAATTAAAAAATTCATATTGCGTCACATTGCCGATATCGATTTTCTGGAATCCGCCGGTTCCCAGCGCGTATGCAATTTCATAGCCCATGAGGTTGCTTTCGGTATTTCGGCTCCAGGTAAATAAAAGAGAATTGTCGTTATTCACTACTTTAAAATCCTGAGGAACGGCAGGAGGTCCAACCGGATCGGATTGCACAGTCGACCCGTCCGAATTTAACAGGCGAGAACAGCCGATGGCCGACAATACAAGCAAAATTAGTAGTGAGTTTCTAAGCCAACGCATACGATGTAATTATAGTATAATGCATGTCGTGAAAAATCCTAAAAATCCCAAGCCCGAACCTGCCAAATCGATCGTGAACCCGGAGTGGTGGGCCATCGGTTTATTTTTTATCGCCATTTTTGTGTTTGTCAGCAATGTAGCCCCCAACACCACCGGCTTTGTCGGACATTGGATCGTTGAAGTTTTTGGTGAAAAAATGGCCGGCAGGGGCATCGCCTATCTACCCATATTTTTGGTGTTGCCTGCCATTCATTTACTGATTTCAAGCGCCCGTTATCGCATCGCGGCGATCACAACGTCTGTTTGCTTTGTCAGCTTTACGGTGTTTTTGGAAATGCGTCAGACGGGCGGCGGCTATATCGGAAAGTATGGATTGATGAGCCTCACGCAGTTAATTGGCAACAATGGCACGATTATCTTTCTGCTGGGCGTATTTATTCTTTCGGCGCTGATACTCTTTAATCTTTCGATTCGATCGATGGCCCTGCAAGTAGCTCGGTTATCCAAATTTTTGGTAATCCCGCCCCCCGATAAAATCGCTCAAGCCCTTTTTTACACCGAAAAACCGGTCGTTGAAGAGCCTCCGATTCCCGCCGCCCCTGAACCTGAACCTGAACCTGAGCCGGAATTCGAAATTCAGATTCGAGAAGAACCCAAAATCGAACGGAAAAAATTGGCGCCGGTGGAATCGTCGGGGCCTTACCAGACGCCGTCATCGACTCTGTTAGATCCGCCGGCCAAAAAAATTGCCTTTAAAGAGACGGAAAAAATATTGCAGGAAAAAGCGGCGATTTTAGAAATGACTCTCGCCAGTTTTAACGTAGAAGCGAAAGTCGTGAATATCACCCCCGGCCCATCTGTGACCCGATTTGAATTGCAACCCGGCGTCGGCGTAAAGATCGCAAAAATTACGTCGCTATCACGAGATATTGCATTAAAATTGGCCGCTCAAGACGTTCGTATTGAAGCGCCTATTCCGGGTAAAGCGTTGGTCGGCATCGAGGTTCCCAATTCTCAAATCGATACGATTACGCTCCGCACAATTACGGATCGATCGGACTTTTATGAGCGTCCCGCCAAATTGCTTTGCGCCATGGGCTTAACGATCACCGGCGATCCCATTTTGATGGACTTAGCCAAAATGCCGCACGTCCTAATCGCGGGCGCGACCGGGTCAGGGAAAAGCGTCTGTGTGAATTCGATTATTGTGTCGATCTTATTAAAAGCAAATCCGGATGAAGTCAAAATGTTAATGATCGATCCCAAAAAAGTAGAGTTAAGTTTGTACGAAGACATTCCTCATTTGATTGCTCCGGTCGTCACCGATCCGCATAAAGCCGCCGCAACACTGAAGCAATGGGCGCTTAAAGAAATGGAACGGCGTTACGAGGAATTTTCGAAAGTCGGCGTAAAAGATATCGATGGTTTCAACAAAATCGCAGAAACTCGAATCCCCTATATTGTGGTCATTATTGATGAGTTGGCCGATTTGATGATGGTTGCTTCTCAAGAGGTAGAAACCACCATTTGTCGATTGGCCCAAATGTCTCGCGCGACCGGTATTCATTTGGTCATTGCCACTCAGCGACCCAGCGTGAATGTGATCACCGGCTTAATCAAAGCCAATATCCCCTCGCGCATTTCGTTCTTTTTGCAGTCTCAAATCGACTCGCGGACGATCTTAGATATGGGCGGCGCCGAAAAACTGCTGGGCAAAGGCGATATGCTCTATTCCCCCGTGGGATCGTTCAAGCCCATGCGTCTGCAGGGTGTTTATTTGAGCGAAAAAGAAATAAAAAAATTAGTCGCGCATGTTAAAAAGCAGGGTCAGCCCAACTATCTAAGGGAAGTGATGGACGTTCAGCCGATTACGGAAGATTCCAAAAAGGCGGCGGCGGACAGCGAAGATACTTTGTTTGAAGAAGCAAAGAATTTGGTATTGGGTACGCAATATGCGTCGACCTCTTACCTACAACGCAAACTTAGGATCGGCTATAATCGAGCGGCGCGCTTGATGGATGAACTCATTGAAAAAGGCGTGATTCCGGAAAACCCCAATGACAAAAAAATACGTTAATATCGGTTTATTAGGATTTGGAAACGTCGGCAGCGGCGTGGACTATATTCTTAGCCGAAATAGCACTATCCGCATCAAATCCGCCTTAGTTCGCGATGTTAAAAAATCGCGAAAAACCGTCGGAAAAATAAAATTTACTTCAAAACCGTCCGATATTTTGAATGACCCTGAGATCGATATTGTCGTCGAAGTCATGGGCGGTGAGAAGCCGGCTTTCGACTACATCTGCCGGGCATTGAAAAACAAAAAACATGTTGTTACGGCCAATAAGGAAGTGTTGTCCAAACACAAAAGCAAATTGTTTGCGCTGGCGCGGCAACATAATGTGTCGTTGTTATTCGAAGCCTCGGTAGGGGGCGGGATCCCATTGCTGCGCACCATCAAAGTGGGATTGGCCGCCAACAATATCAAGGCGCTTTACGGAATTTTAAACGGTACCACCAATTATATTCTGACCAAGATCACAGAAAGCCGCAGAGACTTTAAAGACGTATTAAAAGAAGCCCAGAAATTGGGGTTTGCCGAAGCCGATCCGACGATGGATGTGTCGGGTCTGGACGCCGCGTACAAGCTGGATATCTTGGCGGCCGTCGCGTTTAAAGCGCAGATTGAGTTGCGTCAAATTCATTATGAAGGCATCGAAAATATCGGCCTGAAAGACATTACCTATGCAAAAGAGTTGGGATATGTGATCAAGCTTCTCGCGATCGGCGAAACATTGGCCGACGGCAAATTATCTTTCGCCGTACATCCGACGATGGTGCCCAAAAATCACCCCCTGGCGAATGTGCGAAATGAGCTGAACGCCGTATATGTCACCGGAGATGCGGTGGGCGAATGTCTCTTTTCAGGACGAGGCGCCGGAGCCAATCCTACAGGTTCGGCCGTGGTGTCAGATATTATGG
>CAYGHZ010000234.1:0-3530 GCA_964349635.1 uncultured Candidatus Marinamargulisbacteria bacterium | reverse complement strand
TGATCCGACGCCACACAGATATCTTTCATCACACGAATGACTTGCGCAGGGTCAATACCAATCGCCGTTTCCCCGGACAACATCACAGCATCACATCGGTCATAAATTGCGTTGGCCACGTCAGACACTTCCGCGCGCGTCGCCGATCGGGAATGAATCATACTCTCCAACATCTGCGTCGCAACGATTACGGGCTTTATTCGCTTATTGGCTTCCCGAATAATTTTCTTTTGAACGCGAGGGACATGTTCCACACCAATTTCAACACCCAAATCTCCGCGCGCCACCATCACCACATCAGCCGCATTAATAATTTCTACAATCCGATCCAAGGCCTGGGGCCGTTCAATTTTTGCAATAATCTTAATATGCTGCCCACCGAGCGAATCTAAATGCTCGCGCAATGTATGAATGTCGGTTTCATCCGACACAAACGAAAGCGCGATAAAGTCCATTTTGTTTTTAACGGCCGCTTCGCAATCGCGTTTATCTTTTGCCGTCACCGCTGCTAGACGAATATGTGTTTTCGGTAAATTGATTCCTTTGTGGTTGGAGACCATACCTCCTTGTTCCACTTCGCAAACCACGCCATCTTCTATTTTTTTAGCCACCCTCAAACGTACTTTGCCATCATCGATGTAAAGCGGATCGTCCACCTCAACGTCGTCAACAAATCCCGAATAACTGATCGACGCGCGAAATTCATCGCCAACCAAATGCGTATCCGTCACCAGCGTAATTTTATGTCCGCTCTTAAATTCCACCTGTTTATGGTGAAATTTTCCAATTCGAATTTTAGGTCCTTGCAGATCCAAAAAAATGCCAACGCTACGGCGCTTTTTTTTAGCCACCGCTCGAATCAATTTCACGTTGTGCGCAATAATCTCGGGTTCCGCGCGATGAGATGCATTGAGGCGAAATAAATCTACTCCGGCCTCAATCATCGCACCGATTGTTTCGGGATTATCGGAGGCGGGGCCTAGAGTAGCAATAATCTTGGTGCGTTTAGAAAAGTCAAAGGCGGAATTCATTTTGAAGTAATCGGCATACTAACATATACTGCTTTAGATGCTCCAGCCTATCCTGGAAATTTCGGATCTCAATTTTAGCTACGCGTCTATCCCCACGTTAACCGACATAAATTTCACGCTTTTTGAAAATGATTTCGCGGCTGTCATCGGCCCCAACGGCGGCGGAAAATCGACGCTAATTAAGCTGATGATGGGCCTGCTCAAACCCCAATCCGGCACGGTTAAACTATTTGGAAAATCTCCGGAAATCGGCCGCAAGCAGGTAGGATATTTGGCGCAGTTTAGCCTTATTGACCTTGAATTCCCCATCAAAGTTTTGGACATCGTTCAGATGAATCGGTTGTCCGGAAATCCGTTTAAACAATTCACAACATCCGATCGAAATGACGCTATCAAAGCACTGGAAATGGTGGGAATTGGCCACCTCTCGGCCCGAACATTATCCCAACTTTCCGGCGGCGAAAAACAACGGGTCTTTTTAGCTCGCGTCCTAATGAATAACCCTAAATTACTGATCTTGGATGAACCCACCTCGGGCGTTGATTTCCATGCCGAAAAAAGCTTTTATGATTTGCTGCAAGAACTGAATAAAAAAATGGCGATTTTGATGATCTCTCATGATATATCAGCCGTCTCGACCATGGTTAAAAAAATCGCTTGTCTCAATAAAAAATTGATTTTCCACAACGGCGCCGAACTACGAAAAGAAGATCTGGAAGAAATCTACGCCTGCCCCGTCGATCTCATCGCCCACGGCGTCCCGCACCGGGTGCTACATCGCCATGATTGAAATACTGCAAGCCCCATTTTTCCAAAATGCATTATTAGCCGGCTGCCTGGCCAGTATCGCTTGCGGTATTGTCGGAGCTTATGTGGTTATCAAACGCATCTCGTTTATTTCGGGCAGCATTGCACACTCATCGTTCGGCGGCATTGGCGTCAGCTATTACCTGGGAGCCAATCCTTTGGGTGGCGCAGTTGCATTCGGACTTCTAACGGGCTTAATCATCGGCGTAATTCGCAAAAAATTTAAGCAGCAGGAAGACACCCTCATCGGCGCGCTGTGGGCATTGGGAATGGCCATTGGCATCATCTTCGTCCAACTCACTCCCGGCTATGCCTCCGACCTATTCAGCTATCTTTTTGGCAACATCCTGCTGACCACTCGCTCAGACATATTTTTATTATTCGCCCTAAATGGCGTGATTTTGCTGACCGTGATTTTGTTGTTCCGATCACTTCAGGCCATCACCTTCGACGAAGAATACGCGACCATTTTAAACTTACCGGTGTTTCCTTTATATTTAATTCTGTTAGGACTTGTGGCATTAACCACCGTCATTCTAATCAAGGTCGTCGGCGTCATTTTAGTAATTGCACTACTAACACTTCCGGCGGCGGCAGCCAAAAATATTTCGAACGATTTGGCCCCGTTGATGGCATGGGCAACCGTTTTTGGCGTCGTTTCAACCATCACAGGAATTTTTCTTTCTTATTTTCTTAACCTGCCATCCGGCCCGCTGATCATTTTTGCGATAACAGCGATCTACGGAGTGACGCTTTACAAAAAACTACTCCACCGCAACGCGTAGTTTTTCCCACTCCGTTCGACTGCAAAACTTGGTTAGCGGTCGTCCGTCAAACTGCGCGCGCAACGCGTAACGCACTTGGATATTTCCATCTCGCAACGATCTCTCATATCGCGTCTTCTTAACATCTGCCGTGGATAATTTTATTTTTTTCCGTGTTTTTACATCATAGAAAACGACGTCCATAGCGTACCCCTTACAGTTTGAAATTTTTGTGCAGACAGATCGTTAGGGAAGAGGTTGCCATTATACCCGAAAAAAAAAGTAACGCAATATTAATTCTGTCCCAAAATAGATCAAAATGACCGGCCAATATTTCAAAATTTCCAGAACCAATTCCATAATTACTTAATCAGTCGCACCATGGTCACGCCGGCAATATTTTTGATCTTTTCCGAAAGCTGATTAGACGGCCGGCCATTAAAATCCAAGATATTGTATGCAATATCCCCTCGGCTTTTATTCACCATTTCCACAATATTCAAATTTTCGTGAGCCAAAACGGCGGAAATTTGACCCACCATATTGGGTACGTTTTGATTGGTAATCAACAGCCGGTATTGTCCTGTTCGCTCAATCGAGCAATTAGGAAAGTTCACTGCGTTTGTAATATTGCCATGCTCCAAATAATCCATAATCTGCTCAACCACCATCACCGCACAATTGTCTTCCGCTTCTTCAGTGGACGCGCCCAGGTGAGGAATCGATATGGTGTTTTCCAATGCCAGCAACTCTTTGGAAGGAAAATCGCTAATATATTGAGACAATTGACCGGATTTCAAGGCCTCCACGACGTCGGCCTCCTCCACAATCTCAGATCGCGCAAAATTCAGCAACACCGCGCCTTTTTTTGTTTCTTTGATCAAATCTTTATTAAAAAACCCGGCTGTTTGTTCCGATAACGGCATGT
>CAYGHZ010000233.1:0-3555 GCA_964349635.1 uncultured Candidatus Marinamargulisbacteria bacterium | reverse complement strand
CCTTACAAGCACGGGGTCGTAGGTTCGAACCCTTCACTGCCCACCATTTAAAAACTATGATCACACTGATCGACTACGGCGTAGGGAATTTGCGAAGCGTGCAAAATGCGCTGAAATTCCTGGGCTATCCGGTCTCCCTTACCACCGATAAAAAACAAATCGAAAACGCCGATCTGATTGTCTTGCCCGGCCAAGGCGCCTTTGGCGAAGCGATGCAGAATTTACGAGATTTAGGTTTGGTCGAGATTATTAAATCTCACATTAAATTTAAGCGTCCGTTTTTAGGAATCTGCGTCGGATTCCAAATTCTGTTCGAAAGTTCGGAGGAAATGGGAAACCACAAAGGCCTTGGCGTTTTTCCGGGCCACATGACGCTATTTGATAAATCCAAATTGACGGTGCCTCATATGGGATGGAACCAGCTCACTATTGTTAGCGACCCCAACGAAGTGTTTGCCGGTATTCCCAAAAATCCCACTATGTATTTCGCCAATTCCTATTATGTACCCGAATCAACTGGTGTCTCCGCTACCACGCGTTACGGCGTCGAGTTCGTCTCGGTGGTTCAGGGCCCAAACCTGCTGGCCGCCCAATTTCACCCGGAAAAAAGCGGACCTAGCGGGCTTTCTTTGCTTTCGAACTTTCTTTCGCGTGTGATAACGCCTTGATGTGGTTAAATACCACCGCGTTAAAGAAATGCGCCTGATCCGAATGCTCGTCCGCTATCTTTAATAGCGACCGGCAAAATAATTCCTGCTCTTTGGGCATCAAATGATGCAACAGCGTCCGGTCGAGAATCCGAGTCATCAGCTTCATCGCTTCATCGATATCTTGATCTTTCGTTTCGGGACTCCCCGTAGGCAACTGCTTAATCTCGTCGCGAGTCCGACGGATTAGTTGCTCTATCTCATCTCGGGTCGCAGGCGTTACAGACATTTCGCGTAAATCCGCTGAAAGCTGACCAATAATACGCATCAACGCCGCGTTACTTTCTTTTAAAGCAAACGGGCCTACCGGATGCTCGGATACTCTAGGTTTAATTTGGCTCATAAACGGCCTCCTTTATTACATTTGTTTAAACTAAATCTTCCCTTCCATCGCCAAATTTAAACCTCTACAATACGGCTATGCTCGAATCCATCACGATCAAAGGCGCACGCGTTCATAATCTCAAAAACGTGTCGCTGACCCTGCCTAAACACAAGCTTATCGTGTTTACCGGCATCTCCGGCTCGGGAAAGTCATCCCTAGCCTTTGACACCATTTTTGCCGAGGGGCAACGCCGCTACATGGAATCCCTATCGGCTTACGCCCGCCAATTTTTAAATCAAATGGACAAGCCCGACGTCGATACCATAGAAGGTCTATCCCCGGCTATCTCGATCGACCAAAAAGCCGCGTCGCAAAACCCGCGCTCGACAGTCGCCACGGTCACAGAAATTTATGATTATTTAAGGCTATTATTCGCCAGCATCGGCAAGCCGCACTGCCCCAATTGCGGCCGCGAAATTCAAAATCAAAGCATCCAGGAAATGCGGGATCACCTATTTTCGTGGCCGGCCGACACCCAGATTTTGTTATTGGCGCCACTCGCCTCCAATAAGAAGGGCGAATATAAAGATCTGTTTGAAAAAATTAAAAAAGACGGTTTTACCCGCGTGCGTATCAACAGCGACATTGTACAGCTATCCGAGCCGATCAAACTCGATAAGAAGCGAAAACATACGATCGAAGTCGTAGTCGACCGTCTGACCATCAACGAAGACAATAAAACCCGGATTTTTGAATCGATTGAGACCTGTTCTAAATATTCCGAAGGCCTGGTGTTGGTTGAAAACCTGACCACAAAAGAATCACACCTATTCTCGGAACATTTATCGTGTCCCAATTGCCACCTCGCCATCGCCGAAATCAGTCCGCGCCTTTTTTCATTTAACTCGCCCATTGGGGCTTGCTCGGACTGCAACGGCCTGGGCGAAAAATTCGATTTTGACCCGCAACTGGTCGCCGATATGACCGAGAAACAACGGGATTTATTGCTTCCCGGATTTAAGAAAACCGATTCGCCGGAAGCGATTGCACGGCTCCGCGACCGTTACGCACGAACCCATTCCGAAGGCATGCGGTTTTTCTTTCGACATTTTATGTCTGCGATTCCCTGCGACGCGTGCGGGGGAAGCCGCCTTAAAAAAGATGCCTTGAGTATCACGATCACCAAACTCACCATCGCCGATATCACCGCAAAAAGTGTGGGTGATCTATTGCAATTATTTCAATCGATCAAATTAACAGAAAAAGAAGTCGAAATTTCTCGCCAAATCACCAAAGAAATTCTGGCCCGATTAAATTTCCTAAAAAATGTGGGGCTGGATTATCTGACGCTGAATCGCCGCTCGGGGACGCTATCCGGCGGAGAATATCAGCGGATTCGTTTAGCCACGCAAATCGGAGCCGGATTGACCGGTGTTCTCTATGTACTCGACGAACCCAGCATCGGACTGCACCAACGCGACAATCTCCGGCTCATCGAAACGCTGGTAAAACTCAAAGACATGGGCAACACCCTCATCGTCGTCGAACACGACGAAGACACAATCCGCCACGCGGAATACATCGTCGATATTGGACCGGGAGCAGGAAAAAACGGCGGAAATATCGTGTTTTCAGGCACGGTCCCTCAACTCCTCAAACAATCATCGCTAACCGCCGACTATCTCAATAAAACCAAGCAGATCGCCGTCAGAAAGGCCCGCCCCCCTGTACGGGCAGGCCTAGTGCCTGCCCTCGTCATCCATAGCGCGAAGGAAAACAACCTAAAAAACATCACGGTAAAGTTCCCGCTAGGCAACTTCATCTGCGTCACCGGCGTCTCCGGCTCCGGCAAAAGCACACTCGTCAACGACATCTTATATGAAGCCCTAATGCGCCACTTCTACAAAAGCAAAACAACACCCGGCAAACACGAAAAAATCACGGGAACGGAATATCTGGATAAAATGATCTCGATCGACCAGTCTCCCATCGGCCGCACGCCGCGCTCGAATCCGGCCACCTACACCAGCTTATTTGCGCCGATCCGCGATATCTTTACGCGCACCAAAGAAGCCCAAATCCGCGGCTATACCGCCGGCCGATTCAGCTTCAATGTCAAAGGCGGCCGTTGCGAAGCTTGCGAGGGCGATGGCGTTGTCAAAATTGAAATGCATTTTTTAGCGGACGTGTATGTCACCTGCGAAGTCTGCAAAGGCAAACGCTATAACCAAGAAACGCTCGAAGTAAAATACAAAGGCTATTCGATCGCCGATGTGTTGGATATGACCATCACCGAAGCCGCACAAGTCTTCGAAAACATCCCGGCGATTTACTCCAAATGCAAAACGTTGATTGAAGTGGGACTAGGCTATATTCACCTAGGCCAAAACGCGACCACGTTAAGCGGCGGCGAAGCGCAACGGATCAAACTTTCCAAAGAACTCAGCAAAACCTCAACCACAAAAACACTTTATTTACTCGACGAACCCACTACCGGTCTTCACTTCGCCGATATCCAGAAGC
>CAYGHZ010000232.1:1763-3564 GCA_964349635.1 uncultured Candidatus Marinamargulisbacteria bacterium | reverse complement strand
AGGTCATGGGACAGTTAAACCCCACGCCTCCATCTGCAGAAAGCAAATCACCGGCTCCCCAATCGGCACCTCCCCCGAAAACCCCGATCGTGACCCATACTCCCGACAAAGGGCCACCGGTCCGGCCACCGGCTAACCCAGTGATTCACCCAGCCGAAACAAAGACCCGTTCGGCGAAACAATCGAAGACCCCTCCACCTCCGCCTCCGGGAGCAAGAGTAGTCAATTCACGCTCACTTTTTCCGGACAACCCGAGAAACGTTTCCTCCGGCAAGGCATCGGTGCGTAGACCAGCAAAATCCGCCGCCTAATTAAGACAAGGATCTCCGCCTTAGGTTAAGAATTGCAAGCGTTTAGGACAAAAACCCGCACAAAAACAAAGGAATCCGTCCGCGATCGACATCGGGCCGATGAGAAAAAACTATTTTTTCTTCCGCTGAAAAATCTTTAAACTGAGACCGGCCTTTCCCTTTTCCCCCAACCTCAACTTTAATAAAAAGGCCAAAATCACCCAGGTGTTTGGTAACGATCGCCTCCAGCACGGCCAAGTCCAGTTCCTGGTAATCGTGTACGGCGATATTGCGAAATCCGATCATTTTTTTAATTCGTTCGCCTAACTCCGATGAAAGGTATCCGGCGCGTGTGAGCAAAGTTGGACAAATCCACCACGGCCTGAATCGCTCGTTGTAGCATCATAAGCGATGTCTTCATGACAACGATTTAATCGCCTCAATCCGCTTCAACACCGGCGGATGCGAATAGTCTAAAAATACGGTCAACGGATGCGGCGTTAAATTTGATAAATTTTCGACGCTCAATTTCTTTAACGCCTCGATCATCGACGCCGGTTGGCCGGTGGTTTGAGCGGCGAAAGCATCTGCCTCGAATTCGTGCTTTCTGGAAATAATATTTTCAAGAATGTCGAAAACAAAATCCAGCGGCAAATACACAAACGAAAATAATACAAAGCTGGCGTAGATCGACACGTTGTCCATTCCGAATACTGAAAACAGGGTCGGATTATTCATGAAATAGGACAGCAACCAAAACATAAATAGCGAGGTCATAGCAGAGAGAATCATCGATTTATAAATATGCAGTTTTTTGAAATGCCCCATTTCATGGGCGATCACGCTAACCAGTTCCGGCACGGTATGTTTTTCGATCAAAGTGTCAAATAGGACGATCCGCCGAAATTTGCCAATGCCGGTGAAATAGGCGTTGGTTTTTTTGGAGCGTTTTGACCCATCCATCTTAAAAACGCCCTTCAGGCCAAACTTTTCTTTGGTGACATAATTTTCGATGGCCGTGCGTAGCTCGCCGGCTTCCAGGGGCTCGAATTTATTGAATAGCGGCATGATGAGCGTGGGCGCAACGAACGTTAGCACAATTTGCACGCCGGTCAAAAATAGCCAGACAAAAAACCACGAATTGGGCCCGGTCGATTCAAAAAACCAAAGTACCGCCGCGCCGATCGGAGCGCCAATGCCGATCGCCAATAACATGGTTTTTATCATATCCAACATATAGGTTTGTACAGTCGTCGTATTAAATCCATATTTTTTTTCGATGACAAAGGTGTGATAGATCGAAAAGGGGAGACTTAATATTTCAGTTAATAGCCCCAATGCAGCAAAAAATAGTAGTCCGGTGAGAATTGCGTTTAGTCCAAATCCGCGCGCCCAACTATCGAGAAAATTAAATCCTCCTCCCAATAAAAAAGCGACGGTGACGACGGTGCTGATCGTATCGGAGACAATGTCGAAACGGGTGTTTTCTTTGAGATAGTCTTGAGATTTGG
>CAYGHZ010000232.1:960-1753 GCA_964349635.1 uncultured Candidatus Marinamargulisbacteria bacterium | reverse complement strand
GAATATGCCGGACATTGAGAACGTTGGAAACCAGATCAATCACATAACTGGCGAGATAAAATCCTAGAATTAGAAATAAAAGGGGGTTCATTTAATACTCCAATCTTGCCGCAAGCGGCATCCGCCTACCAATCCCAAATGCCTTCGAGGTGACCTTGATCCCCGGGGCGGCTTGGCGGCGCTTGTATTCGTTTCTGCGAATGGCGGTGATGACCCATTCGACCGTTTTTGGATCAAATCCCTTGGCGATAATCTCCTTTTTGGATCGTCCTTCCTCTATATAGGACTGCAATATGGCATCCAAAATATCATAAGGAGGCAGCGTATCCTGGTCTTTTTGATCGGGGCGAAGCTCGGCCGACGGCGGCTTTGTCATCGTGGATTCGGGAATACCTCCTATATAACGGGCCAGTTCATAGACCATGGTTTTTGGAATATCCGAAATGACGCTTAGGCCGCCATTCATGTCCCCATAAAGCGTACAATAGCCAACGGACATCTCGCTTTTGTTACCGGTGGAGAGTAGCAGGCTGCCGTCTTGATTAGACAGCGCCATCAACATCGTCCCTCGGATTCTGGCTTGAATATTTTCTTTCGCAACACCTTCCAAAGGAAGCGTTTTGAGATACTGATTATAGACATCGGAAATGGGAATAGTCTTAAATGGAATTTTTAGGATTTCGGCTAGCGTGCGCGCATCGGCAACGCTGCCTTCGGACGAAAACGGTGACGGCATCGCCACGCCCAAGACATTTTCAGATCCTAATGCCTCTTTTGCCAGGCAGCATACTAC
>CAYGHZ010000232.1:0-950 GCA_964349635.1 uncultured Candidatus Marinamargulisbacteria bacterium | reverse complement strand
GCATACTACCGCCGAGTCGATCCCGCCGGACAAACCCAGCAACGCTTTTTTAAAGCCGCACTTGCGCGCGTAGTCTTTGATTCCCAAGACCAAGGCCTTATGCACATCAGAAATGTCGTCAGTTCGAACCCGGATCGCGGACGCATTCAGATCGATTGTAGATATATCTTCTAAAAAAGAGGGCGATTGATGAACAAGCTCTCCTTTGGCGTTAAATACCCAACTGTTGCCATCAAATACCAACTCGTCATTGCCGCCGACTTGATTTAAAAATACTGCGGGAATTTTGTGGTTTAGAACGTGGTTTTGAAAGATTTTGTAGCGTGTTGCAATTTTTCCAATGTGAAACGGAGAGGCCATGATATTGATGAGAAGCGTGGCGCCTTTTTGCGCGATTCTTTCGATGGGATTAACGGCATAGTTTTCCGTCCATGCGTCTTCGCAAATGGTCAGCCCTATCTTTTCCCCTTTAAAAGGAATGATCACCTGTTCCGTTGCGGAGTCGAAGTAACGCGCTTCGTCGAACACATCATAGGTGGGCAATAGCGTTTTGGCTTGGATGACGGGTGGTTTGCCATTGTTAAAAAACAGCGCCGCATTTCTTCTGTTTTTTGTTGGCAACCCGACAACAATTCCCAAATCGGGATAGAGTTTTGACCATTCCATCAGCGTAGGAATCGTCGATTCGGCGGCCTCGATAAATGCAGACGATTCCAACAAATCCAGAGGCGGGTAGCCGGTGATAGACATTTCGGGGAACACCACCAAATCTGCGCCGTCTCTTGCCGCCTTTTGAATGCCGGATTGAATAAGATCGAGATTGCCGCTGATATCGCCAACGGTCGGATTTGTATATCGCTCCACCAGGCCTGATTTTGTGGATCCAGAATTTTTCTATAACCTTTGTAGATACGCGAAGTATTAAAGGCTTTGACCCAAGACGTATAATC
>CAYGHZ010000231.1:0-3603 GCA_964349635.1 uncultured Candidatus Marinamargulisbacteria bacterium | reverse complement strand
TTCTATGATTGGTTAGTGGATGTCGCCGACGACAAAAGCAACCGATTTTCAGAATTTTTCCTAAAGCTTCTGCCAATCCCCACCCTTGCCGTCTTTGTCGACGTCCCCGCCGAAGAAGCCTTTAAGCGCAAGCCGGAATATTCGGTCGACTATAACGCGCGCCGACGAAAAAATTATCACGCCTTATTCAGGCTGGCCACAAACGTTCAAATCTTGGAAAACCAGGACTTGTCTGAAACCCGGAAGAGACTTGGCGCATTAATGACGACTGCTAACGCGTGTTAAATTTCATTATTTGAACAGTAATGGGAATTTTGCACGAAAAGTTAACAATAGGTATTTTTAATTAACTCGCTTCGACGTCAGTGTACCATCCGTGCTCACGAAGCTCCAAAAGGAGTTGCTCAACCAAAATAATCGTTGGGATTTCTTTGCCGATCCAGATTAGTTCGGGTTTGGAGTTTTTAGTCATTATTGGGCCACTCTTGCTTTAGTAAGGAAACTAATTCTTGTTCGGTGGGCAACTTTCCCTTAAGCTCCTTTGGCAGCTTAGAAAGTAAATGATATTCTGCCACACCGATAGGGTTTGCCTTGGTCTTTAAGGAAAATTCAACTTCAAGATTATCTTTTTCTGCGCAAAGTATGATCCCTATCGACGGATTGTCATCCGGCGCTTTTTCTTTTTCATTGAGTAGGTTTAAATAAAAATCCATTTTCCCGGCATATTCCGGTTCAAAGGTGCCGATTTTTAGTTCCACTGCAACCAACGACTTAAGAAATCGATGATAAAAAAGAAGGTCTGCAAAATATTCCTTGCGCCCCAACGTCAAACGATATTGGCGACCAACAAAACAAAATCCGTATCCCAATTCCAAAATAAACTGTTGCACCCGTTCAATCAGTCGGGACTCCAATTCCCTTTCCTTGATTTCCCTGCCTATCCCTAAAAATTCCAAGCTGTAGGAACTTTTGAGTGATTCCTCGGCTTGCTCCGCCAAGTTCTCTGGCAAAGTAACTTTGAAGTTATGAGTTTTTCCAAGTGCAAGGGATCGCTCATATGCTTTTGCCTTGATCTGATTAAGCAGGACATTTCGACTCCATCCAAACTGCGCGGTTGCCCGAAGGTAGTAGAGACGAGCGACAGGGTCTTTGATTTTTGTAAGCAAGTTAACATGGTGGCCCCAAGGTATTTGAGCCAATAAATCTCTCACAATCTGTGAGAGAAATTCAGAGTCCGTATGAGCAACCGCATGCGCCAAAGATTTTGAACGGAAAACCCCTGAATATAGGGGAATGCTGTCAATAAATCTCGGGAAAGCATTCCGACAACAGACTCACCCCAACCCAGCCTAGTCTGTTTTTCAACAATGGATTGTCCAATATCCCAATAAAGCAAAATTAATTCCTGATTAACCGATCTACCCGCTGACAGCCGCGCATACTGAATCCGAGCTTTCAAATTAGCAAGAAGTTCTGCATATCCTTTGGGGAGGGATTCTTTACTAATTTTGGTTACTTCGAGTTTGGTTTTGTTACTCACGTTATACACCTGTTAATTTAACCGGGGCACTGTTTGACGCACACAAGTTAAAAACGTTCTTAGGGTATGTGAGACATTCGCCGATCTAATTACGCCGCACGCTTCCCAAATAGTCGATTGATCCATTTAACATTTTTCAATATGAATAGGAAACGCCGCCAATACAAACCGGCATCAATCCGATAACTATAATTTTTTATTCCGGGATCATAGAAACGTAAATCCATGCTGAACCTGGCGCTGTTGTCGGAATTCTCATTTTTGACCGTCCGATGAAAGGTCAAGGTATCAAGAAATACAACGTCACCCGGTTGACATACGATTTTGACGCTTTTGTAATCGCTAAACAACGGCTCGATATCTCCCAATGCCTTTGCCGTATTGGCATAGCTCTGCTCGTACAATCGGTTCGTCAGGTGGCTTTTTGGAACAATTTCGAGGGAATCGGTTTCTCGACCGCCGTTTAAGCTAATCCACATCGTGTAGTTTAAATATTTCCCGTGCTCCCAGCCCGCAATAAAAAATGTTTCCGCATCTTGATGCCAACCCGTGCGCAATCCCGTGTTAGGAATATTGATTCGAAAATCCTGAAAATTTGAACACGGCTTACACCGGGAATTTCCAAAAAGATCTTGAAAAATTTGATGAGCGATGGCATTTCTGGAATAATCCGCCACCGACAACGTGATTTTTTTCTTTATTTGATTGATGACATTGGCGGCCATATTTTTGACCGGCTGCCGAAGGCGTTGTTGGTTGGTTAGGGAACGGTCATCGGACGTAAACATATCGCTCGAAAACGCCAAGATTTCTTCCTCGAACGGTTTAATCATTGCCTCGGAAAATAAGCGGTGCGGACCAGAATACCCCAACTCTTTTATTTCTTTTCGAACTTTATTGAAATCAACTTCACTCGATGTTTCTACCTTCACTGCGTTTTTTGGCATTGACCTAACTCCTTTTTGTGATAGGAACCGCGCTTTCAAAAGCGGGCAGAGGCCTGGACTTCAACTGGCACGAAACCCGAATCGTATCGACTTCGTCTTTTTGCTTTTGCCCTATCATTGAAACTTGCGGATAAAATCCTTTGATCAAATTTTGAAACTTGGCCTTGGTAAACCAATTGACGACCTCTTCAAACTGATGTTCCGACGCATATCTGGTCTTGAACCGATCGATGACGACTCGAAAATACTGAGATTTATTATATCGATCCCCTTTGGGGCCGTGGCATCCAAAAATCCCCAAACCCGTTAATCGTTCGAACCAATAGATCGGCACAAATAAATTCTTGACGGCCCACACCGGGAGCTTGGAACACATCGCTCGCATCGGCAATGTAAAAAACAAGCTTCTTATATAAGCAAGCAGACTCAGAGCATGTTTATTGTAGTTATAAAGCGGATGAAATTCGTAAATATAGACCCCTAATTTCCCCTCTATTTTTACCAACTCAGAAACCGTAAGAAAGCTTTTTTTCGTGTTTGGCGTGTGATGCAGAACTCCCCAGCTGTAAACGATATCAAACGCCTCTTTCTTGAAGGGCGGGGACGTAATATCGCCTTGCACATAGGCGACCTGAGCATTTGGATTATATTTTTGGATCGCTTTTTGGGCGTGAACGAGTCCGGAACTAATATCAAAAGAAACCAGAAATTGGGGCTGATAGAAACTAACCACATACGAAAATCTGCCATTTCCGCAGCCGGCGTCGAGAATAACTTTCCCTTTGAATTCGGACGGCGCGATTTGCAGGCTGTTGTAAAAATACTCCGCATGGGCCGGATCCGTAATGTAATTTTCGTCGTGGAACTTGTCCCACCACGCCGAATACGTCACAAATTGATTCTTGATCCCCTTGTGGGAAATTTCCCTCTTAAAAAATGGAATATCGTTTTCTATAGGAAACGAAACCGAACACCCTTTACAGGTAAAGTCGCCTTTTTCAATGTACTCCTGGGTTCCGGATTTAACATGTAAATCAAGATCCCCGCGGCAATTTGGACATGCCAATAAATCGAGCAACTGTTTTTTCATGAGAGAGTCTGAATTCAGTATAACAA
>CAYGHZ010000230.1:0-3608 GCA_964349635.1 uncultured Candidatus Marinamargulisbacteria bacterium | reverse complement strand
CTTATGTCACTACCGTTCACCCCACCGGATTAAATTATTATTACCGCGAGTTTTTCAGTACGTGGTCGGACTATATTATTGCGACTCAACAAACCGTCTTGCTATACCCGTCAAAAGCCGCCGCGTTTGATCAGGAAACCACGGCCACCGACAACACCAAATACCAGCCGGCCCAGGGATTTGTCTCGGTTCATAATTTGTCGTCGGTGGGCAGTTCGACCTTGCGTGTGCGATTTGCCTTACAGTCGCTATCCACTTATACCGACGCCACTACCTTATTTTTTAAATTCGCTACCAGCCGGCGCGACGCCTCCGGCGACAATCACGGCACGGGATTAATCCTGGACGTATTGGAAAGCAGCGCGCCCTCTATTTTAGCGATCTCGGGCCAGGACTCGGGCCTTCAACCCGAGACTCCTTTTGACACCCCCTCGGGCGATGGCGCGGCCGACATCACCTCATGGAGAGTCAAATTATTTTAGCTATTTTATCTGCCGCGCTCACCTGTTTGGCGTATCCGCCGTTTAATTTTGGCTGGATGGCCTATGTCAGCCTGATCCCGCTTCTATTTATAAAGCGCCGGTTTTTCGTAAACGGCATGATTTTTGGAACGATCATCATGGCCTATTACCACCACTGGATGTTTGAACTACATGTGTGGATGCCCTGGGTTTGGATCGCGCTGCTGTGGTTAGCGACATCACTTTATTTGTCCTTATTTTATGGCGCCTCTCTGTGGTTGTTTAATCGGATTCGCGCCCCGTGGCTATTCCCGTGTTGTTGGATCGTGGGCGAATGGCTACGTTCTCTGGGAGTCATTGGAAATCCTGCGGGAGTGATGGGTTACACACAGACCTCGATTTTGCCGGTGTTGCAATTGGCCTCGGTTTTTGGCGTGTTTGGTGTTTCTTTTTTTGTGGTGTTCGTCAATACGGCCCTATTTTATAGGCGATGGATTCCATTAACCGTTGGGGTTCTTTGCGTCTTGGGATTTGGATTTTATCGACTATTGCAACCAGCTGACGGTCCGACAATTCGCGTGGCGTTGGTGCAACCCAATCATGCCCAAACCGAAAAATTGGACGGCGCGAATACCAATCACATGCTAGCGAACTATCTTCAATTGACTCAGCAAGCGCTGCTTGAGAAGCCCGATCTGGTGATTTGGCCGGAAACCATCACCCCTACCCTCAATTTGAGAAATTGGGTGTTTGTCGCGCAATTGTCCGGACTGGCTCGCAGCGCCAACGTCTCGATTTTATTTGGAACACCACTGGATGAAAACGGACGTTATTACAATAGCTTGGTGCTGATGACGCCCACTGGGTTGTCGCCCACACTCTACAAAAAAATGCGTCTGATGCCATTTGGCGAATATTGGCCCCTCAAAAAAGCGTCTGCTTATTTAGGGCTGGGGAAATGGGCGGCCGGTGCGGATTATTCCGCCGGCGGCGCCCCGACGCTAATGCAGGCAGGAACTATTAAGATCGGCGGTCGAGTGTGTCTGGAATCGATTTATCCGTGGTTTTTCCGCGATATGAAAGACGCAGACATATTGGCCGTCTTTGCCAACAACGCCTGGTTTTTTGATTCGATCGCCGCCGAGGAACATTTTCAGATGAGCCAGGTGCGCGCGGTGGAAAATAATCGTTATTTAATTCAATGCGCCAACACGGGTATTTCCGGCTTCGTTTCTAACACGGGCGCAGCGCTGCAAAAGACAACGCTCGACACTCAAGCTACGCTTACTACCGCGATTCCAACCGGTCTCCCGCCCAGTCTGTACAGCCTCCTGGGTGACATCATCGTCTATTTGGCGATAGGATTAATTCTATGGCAACTCGGCTCAGCGTTAATATCAACAAAATTGCGACGCTAAGAAATTCGCGCGGCGGCAACCTCCCCGACGTGATTCAAGCGGCGGTGAATTGCGAAGCTTTTGGCGCACATGGCATCACCGTTCATCCGCGCCCCGACGAGCGGCATATTCGCTATGCGGATGTTCGCGCCTTGCGTCCGCTAATCAAAACCGAATTGAATATCGAAGGTAATCCGATGGAAGAAAAATTTGTGGCGTTGGTTTTGGAAGTGAAGCCCCATCAAGTCACGCTGGTACCTGACTCTACTCAACAACTCACGTCCGATCATGGCTGGGATACCCGCACTCATCACAACGAACTTAAAACAAAACTAAAAATATTCAAATCCGCCGGTATTCGCACTTCGGTTTTTGTTGACCCGGATCTAGCCATGATTGAAGGCGCTCATAAAGCGGGTGCGGATCGCGTGGAGCTTTATACCGAAGCCTATGCGCGCACCGGAGACGTCGCCCCTTATGCGCACGCGGCGCAGTTTGCCTTAAGTTTGGGTCTACAGCTCAACGCGGGACATGATTTGAATCTGAAAAATTTGGCTTATTTTATTAAGCACTGTCCGGGAATTTCAGAAGTGTCGATTGGGCATGCGTTAATTGCGGATGCGCTCTATCTGGGGCTGGAAGAAACTGTCCGGCGGTATTTGAGGGAAATTAAGCTCATTTAGACCTAGCGACCATATGCGTTTCCTGATTCACCCGCTCCGAAAGAAATACTTTTAGCAAAGATTGATAAGGAACATCTCTCTTATGCGCCAAGACTTTTAGCCCTTCCAATAGAGGGAGTGGCAGTCGAATTGAAATCGTTGTTGTTGAGGGTCTTAGATTGGGAAATCGAACTCGTTTCGCCTTTTTCCAATCCACATATTCCGTTGAATCATGCTTTTCCCAAAAGGACTGTTCTTCCGCTTCGTTTTTAAATTTGGGGATTTTCTTCACTGTAAATTCTCCTTTCCTTTCGACTCATATCTCGGGCTGAAATAATCCGGATCTTATTTTCTCGCACAGTCCCTACAACAAAAAGATATCTATCAGCATCTGTTCGACCTAAAGCATGGAACCGATCTTCTTTCTTCGAATGTTCTATATCATCGTGAATTAACAACGGCTCGTTAAAGAAAATTTCTTCACATTCCGCTCTAGAAACATTGTGCTTAAGCCAGTTCTTGGCAATATTACCGTGATCCCAATCAAACCCAATGCAGCTTAATATCTGGTGTTCATTCACATCATTTAGTATATGACCATCATATACCCATGCTCAAGGTCTTTTAAACATGAAAATGTCCCATCATTGAAAAACCACTCAATTAAGTGGTAATCTGGCGGCATGTTTCCCTCAAGTACACTGATTGAATGTGGCTTTCCGTTAGGTCGGCAAGGGCGGTATGCGCTACTCCCTTTTTTAGCTGAGTCCACGCAAAAAAGCCACCGCGTCTTGTGGATTAACGGCCATGACGACTTAACCGTATTTCCACCGGCATGGTTTTCCAAAGGGATTGAGCCGTCGCATCTGATTTTTGCCAATTCGCCTCAACCGGTTTCGGAACTGCGGCGGGCCATTATCCACCCCTTGTTTCGCATTGTGGTGATCGATGCGGCCGCCGGACAAGTGAACCGCCGCGACTGCGCGATTTTGGCGATTCAGGCGCGAAAACATCGAAAAACAATTATCGTCATTCGCAATTATTTTTTGAGCCATCGCAGTGGAAATCCTTTCGCGCGGCTTCGATTT
>CAYGHZ010000229.1:0-3611 GCA_964349635.1 uncultured Candidatus Marinamargulisbacteria bacterium | reverse complement strand
ATACAAAAGGTCGGCATCTAACGATCGAGATGCAAATTGCGGATCAGGTTCATTATGAAAAACGCGCCTTATTTGCTTGGTCGGATGTGTACGCCGGTCAGCTTGCCGAGGGTCAAATCTATTCGGATCTTAAAAAAACCGTCGCGATTCATGTTCTCAATTTCGACCTGATGGATGAGCCTGACTATCACAATGTCTACAAGATTAAAAACACGAAAAGCCATAAAGAAGCCTTTGACGATTTTCAGCTTCACACCATCGAATTGGAGAAATTTCACGCCGACATAAAGCATTTGAAAATCGGGCTGGATCGTTGGGTGATATTTCTTAAGAAAGCGAATCAGTTTAAAGATCATATTCCAAAAGAATTGAAGAAAGAAAAAGAAATTGAAAAGGCGATTGTGGCATTAGAGACGATGTATATGAATGAAGAGGAACGCGCGCTGTATAAAGGCCAACGGATGTGGTTAATGGATCGTCAATCGGCGTTAGAAAAAAAGGACATGGTCGCCCGGGAAGAAGGCCTTCGGGAAGGACGCGAAGAAGGCGAAAAGATCGGAATCGAAAGGGGCGAAAAGATCGGAATCGAAAAAGTCGCCAAAAATTTAAAAGCCTCGGGAATGCCCATTTCCCAAATCGCAAAACTGACCCGTCTTTCGGAAAAAACGATTCGTTTAATCTAAGCGATCACCCGACATATCGTCTCTATTATTTGATAAAAAAATAATGGTATTATGCCTGTAATGTTTTCATATTGCCAAAAAATTTATGTAACGTTTCGGGGGATTCGGTGAGTTTGGGAAGCGTTCCGGCTGCTACTGGGATTAGACTCGCTCCAATATCGTTTACGATAGATGGAGCGCAGGTCTTAGCTAAGGTGACCGCAGCATTGAAAGAGGCGAATACAGCGCAACAGCCGGAAAAACGGGTATCGAAAATGTTAAGAGATAATATTCAAACACTTCCTGTCGAAGGAAACGCGTCGTTAGGGATTAAGCCGGCGATCAATAGTCGGCGAGCCAAGATTTTACACGACGGTCTCGTCGAAGCTGCAAAAAAACATTGTGGCAAAGCCATCAATGCCTATTTCGGGGTAGCAACCGATACCCGCGAAGGAATTATAGGGAGGCGGCTCAAACCAAATGTCACGAAATATGTTTTGCATGGGGTGTTGGCGCGAGAAATACAATCAAACGAAAGATCCGTATTAAAGGCCATTTTTTCTTCGGATAGGTACAGGGAGATTCAGCAATGCATTTACAGGCATATTATCGATGGAACCACGAAACCGAAATGGGGAAATTTGAAAGATATGTTGCTTGAAAAAATTGGGAAAGGTTCGAACGATGATTTAAGTTTAGAAGAGGTGAAGCGTTTTTTTGGGGGGTCTTCTCCGATTGGTTCACCGCCTAATCATACCAACCCAGCACAATCGCCCTTTTTGCAACCCAGTGTGGTACCGGTGGTTTTAGCGGCCAGTTCTTCAAGCAGCAGCTCCTCGTCTTCCAGTTCTTCGAGTTCGTTAACTGGGCAAGTGCGTCTTTCAGATGTTGCGCAGTTGGTTCCACCTGCCTCGCAAAGGGCGGCATCGAGTAGTTCTTCTAGCAGCAGGTCATCATCCTCGAGTTCATCGTCTTCAAGTTCTTCGAGTTCGAGTAGTTCTGTTAGCTTGTCGGCTTCCTTTGTTGGTCGCGATGATGAGGAGACCGTGAACGATAGTAATAATAATAGCGGAAAGTCATCTGGTCCACGCGTCGTAGTTGTTGGGTCATCGAGTGCGCCATTTTCGGCGGCAAGTAGCGGCTCTTTAACGGACTCTTCTTCGTCGAATTTTGCCACGGGCGATGATTCTCATGTTCCTGTTGCGCTTTCGTTTTCCAGTGCTTCGATGACCAGCTCGCCCAATTCGAGTTCAATCAGTTCATCAAGTTCATCGACAGCGCCTCGCCAAAGGCCAAGGCGGGAACTTGAAGCCCTCATTCAAAGGCAGTCTTCAGCTCTTCAAGAAGGCGAAGAAAGATTTGTCAAACTAATAGAAAGGGGAAAACAGGACCGTTTAGAAATTGAACGACTTAGTGTTGCATTGGAGGGTGCCCAAGCCAAAATTGACTCCAAAAATGCTTCCGGAGGGGACGAGGACCAATAACGAAAATCCTGACGATATTGTCTCTTGCATCATCAATTATCGGTACCTATAATCCAGTTTACAATTCCGCAATTTTTTAATTCTTCGAGTCGCTATTTCTGTAATCTCAAGGGGCCATATTATTTTAAATAGTTTTTAAAAAACGAAAGGAAATGGTCATGTCATCTAGCCGTTATAAAATTATTTCAGTTCCGGAAATTATCAACACAGCCCCAATGTCTCCGTTTTCAAAAGCAGAGCAAATGCTTCAAATGTATGAGCTAAGACTAGCGGAACTCAGAACTCCTCCGGTAGCTCCCCGACCGGATGTCGTTCGATTAGAAAATATGCGGACTAAAGAGTTGATCGAAAGTTTACATAGAAAGCTGGACGGCGTACTTTCCTCCCTTTCGTCCGCCAAGGCTGCGGTAAAGGACCTCTCGGCTAAAGCCGCAACTGTGAGGGAATTGGAAACGAGAGTAGTAGACCTTTCGGCCAAAGTCGCAACTATGAAAGAATTGGAAGCTAGGGTAGCAGAGCTTGCAAAGGGCAACTCCGAATTGCAATTTGCCGTTGCCACTAATGCTGCTCTTGTTTCCTCAACGCAGGCTCAACTTAATGTTCGTGCGCAGTCGGTTGCAGATTTGGCGGCTGCGATTGGCGCTAAGACACAAGAATTGGAAACGCTAAGATCTAGTTCCAACCAGGATGCTGAAAAAAAGCAGGCTGAAATTAAACTTCTTTCTCAGGAGAAGGCGGCACAGGCGAGTCAGATTGAGGCGTTGAGCGCAAAAGCAAGTGAGCTGGAAGCGCAAAAGCTAGGCCTTGCCAAAGATGTAAAGGTGCAAAAAGAAATCAGCGAACAGAAGGCCACCAGATTAATGACGGCGATTCAAGATCGGTTGGGTCGGTTGGCGAAGCAGGCAGAAGATGCTCTGTTGCGGGAAAAGACGGCAAGAATGCAGGCAGTAGTTGAATCTGGCGAGGTTAGAATTGAGTCTGAAAAGCTTGCGTCAGATTTGGTAAAAATCGGCGTGAAGATCGGGAAGATCGTGGAAAGCCTAGTGGCCGTTGTCGCGTTTCTTCCTCGAGAGGCAGATGCTTCCGCGCGAGAGTTGTTGGCGGCTGCCAGAGAACTGCAGGTCAACCACTTCAATTCCGTTGCAGCGGCGGTATCTCCCCAAAGACCCATTCAAGGAGTGAGGCTGGATTTTAGTTCTCCTTTGCGTCAGCTTCCAGCGTTAAATTTTGGTCAGGTACCCCATAGCAGCACCCCTCCGCCGACGGTAAGAAGAGACGAGCCTGTTCAAAAAGATCCAATGCCGCCGAAGGCTGAAACAGTTGTAGCGGCGCCTCCGACCACTGTTGCTCCGGCAAAAAAAGCAGATGAACCCGACTTGCCAGACAGCCCGAAATTCAAGCAACAACGGTCGCTCAATACCGCAATTCTCCAGCATCGAAATCGCCCTGATTACAAAGCTAAAAT
>CAYGHZ010000228.1:0-3613 GCA_964349635.1 uncultured Candidatus Marinamargulisbacteria bacterium | reverse complement strand
ATTATAACCACTACACTTGCATTTGCAGAATTTCCTTAAATGTCGTTGTGGCTGAGGTGATCACGGACGTTGCGAAAGAGATCGCCATAGACAGTTTTTGGGTTTCAATCGTAACCTCGTCCACCGACGCCTTGCCTGCCAAATATTGATCGATCAAATCATTAACTCGCATTTCCATTCCACTGATATCTTCCAGGGCTTGTACCGATCGATCCAAAAACAATTGGAAGGGAGTGGTGTCTAATTTCCTGGCCCGAATGTGGTCATTGACCTGACCCGCTTGCTGGGCCGGCGGATCCTGCTGTGGCAACACTTGCGCGATCAACAAGTCTTTTTCGACAGCGCTTTCCGGCTGGATTTCATTGGGATTTTTAATCCCTTGATACGGATTAATCCGCTGTTCTTGCTGCGCCAGCGCATCGTCCAGCACGTCTTGAAAGGGAAGGGAGAGTTGGGGCAATGCCTTGGCCGCCCGGATGGATTGCTCGGGCGTGATGGCGGAATGAATAGGATTAAGCGCGTTCATCTCAAAATCTCCAACACATTGGTAATCATTTGTTTGGTGGCCTTAAACGCGGTGGTATTGGCTTCCATTAACATTTCGGTATAGGCCAAATTAACCATTTCGTCCGGCAAATTGATATTGGGATAAGCGGTAAACCCCTCGACATTGGACTGAGGTACCGATGGATCATAATATTTGCCAAAAGGCCTCTTACTGCGTTCAATTTTGACTACTCGGACGCCTTTGGGATCGGGAGCTAAAACAGCATAGCGTTTCTGAAAGGGCAGCCCCGTTTCTTCGTCTTCCAATGTCGTGGCGTTGGCGATATTCAGAGCAATCAGAGACAGACGCACTTTCTGAGCCGCAATCCCGGAAAAGGAGATCTCATAAGCATCTTCTAGGGTTTGGGCAAATGTGGGCAAAACAAGAACAATTAACAAGCTGGCAATCCATTTAATCATAGCTATTTTTGTCCCTTCGAGATCACTTGTCTTAGGATCTCCATTTTCTTTTTTAGAAACCCAATACCGGCGCTTTGATGACGGGTACTCATTTTAGCCATCACAAACTCAAGTACCAAACTGTTCTTATCCGCATCTTCCGGAACTCGCGATAAAAAAGCCGCTCTGTCATCCGGAGGCAAGAGTGCAACCAAATCAATTTCGGGCGTCGAAGCGTTGGCAATGATATACGAATAGATGGCTTGCCTTCTGTCCAAATCGATAATTAAGTCGGCAAGTCCTTGAGTCTGCGAGTCGAATAAGAGATTTTCGGTTTGCGTGGGTACAGCAGTTATTGTGGCGCCCATAGCAAGCAGTATTCCCATTATCAGAACATGTTTAATCATGCCTAGTCCTCCGTCTTTGAGCGCTGAGAAAGACGATGACGCAACTTGCCTAAGATCTTGGTATGCATACGACACACCGTACTTCGAGAATAATTCATTTCTTCCGCGATTTCTTTTTGTTTCTTTCCCTCCACATAAAATAACTCAATAATACGCCGTTCGTCGTCTTTTAGTTTTTTGACTTCTTCCCACACCGGGTCTTCCTGACCCGACATAAATTCCAATTCGGGATCGCGTGTGCCCTCGGTATCGGAAATGACTTCAATATTTTCAAGAGATAACATGCACACCATCGCCGAATTATTTAATAGGCCCGTCAAATAATCCTCGACCGATTCATTTTTTGAATCCGGGTCTTCCAAAATAGCCTCGGCATAATCGGCCACGCGTTCTTGAATATTGCGGCGATATTCGTTGTAGTCGTTGGGATTGCGGTACCGCCATTCGGAGCGGATTTTATCCAGGATTTCGCCTCGAATGCGATAAAACGCATAGGTTTTAAATTGGGAGCCCTTGGTCGGATCAAAATTCTTATGCGCTTTTATTAGCCCTTCCACACCCCAACTAACCATATCCTGAAATTCGATTCCCGAAGGAGGTTTACTGGAACTCGTGATATTAGCGACGATGGCTTCGATCATCGACATGTGGTCCTTTACAAACTCATCCGAAATCGTTGTTTTCTTTTGAGAATGCAACGTGGATTGGTGCCGCAACTTTTCGATATTCACTTCTTTTTTACTCAGCGGAGTTATCCTCCGGCATATAGTGTTTCTTTAATCCTAGAACATCTCTTTTAGCCAGCGACTTGGCCAGTTGGTGCGCCACGATCTCTTTCTGAAATTCAATTCCCATTGTCATCATTGGATCGGAGTCATCATCATCATCTTTAAAAACATCAAACGACTCGTCGTTCAGAACAGGTTCCAGAAACGCCTTTTGTAAAAAATAGGCTTGAATGGTTTCCAGCGATTCTTTTTTGCTTTTGGGTTTATGTTGATGATCCAATATCATCGGGCCGATGGAGTCGATCATCGGCAAGGTATCCTGAGCCAAAAGAAAGCCGGTTCCGGCGGTCATCATCATTAAGACTAGTATAAACCGTTTCATATAATTTCTACCGTTGCGACCAACGCGCCCGATTCTTTTAAAGCCTGAATCACGGAAATGAGATCTTTGGCGGAAACGCCGATTTCATTGAGTGCGTTCACCAGGCTGGTTAACGTAGCCGTGGGGTTCAAAAAGACAATTTTGTTGGCGCCCTCACTTATTTCCACGCCGGGCGGAGTTTCGCCCCCGCCGCCCAATCCTCCCGGTGCAGGTTCGGTAATTCGAATCGAGATGCTGCCGTGCGTTAATGCCACCGGAAACAACCGAACTTTTTCCCCGATGACCACGGTTCCGGTTTGCGCGTTGATAATAATTTTAGAACTAGAGTCGGGAATCACGGTAATATCTTCAAGCTTCGCCAGTGTCGATATCAGATCGGAGGATTCCAAGTCCGCCAGTGGAATTTTGATCGTATTAGCATCGATCGCCTGCGCGCCGGGGAAACCATTTTCTTGAATGGATTTTACAGCCCGAGACACCGTAATAAAATTGGAGTCGTTAAGCACCAATGTAATATTGTGTTGATCTTCAAACGTGACCGGTACTTCCACTTCCACAATCCCACCGCCGGTGATTCGACCCACGGTGGTTTCGTTTTTATAGACTCGGGATTGCGTCGATTCCTGAGAA
The DNA here is from genome assembly GCA_964349635.1 of uncultured Candidatus Marinamargulisbacteria bacterium. Lineage (GTDB taxonomy): Bacteria > Margulisbacteria > Marinamargulisbacteria > SXXA01 > CAYGHZ01 > CAYGHZ01. Next base: position 521 of record CAYGHZ010000228.1, on the reverse strand, counting down.
TATCCCCCAATCACAACAGGACCTTGCGCCATCGCGTAAATCTTCATATCCGCACCCTGCAATGGCGTCATCAATAGCGTACCGCCGACCAAACTATTACTGTCGCCCAGCGCCGAAACAGATACGTCAATGCGTTGGCCCTTTTTGACGAAGGGGCGCAGGGTGGCGGTGACCATCACCGACGCCACGTTTCGCGAATTCAGCCGGGCGCCGGGCGCCACACCCATCTGCTTTAGCACATTTGTCATCGCCAAGTTGGTAAACCCGGCGTTACGCGAATCGCCGGTGTTGCGTAATCCCACCACCAGACCAAATCCCATCAACTGGTTATCTCGCGCCTCGCTGATATGGCCAATATCTTTCAGACGCACGGGCGCCTGCTGCGCGGTTGCCAATCCTGAAAGCGCCGTCAAAAACATCAACAATAAAACCCCTTTTTTAATCATCAACGCCCCTTTTTCAAAATAACCAATTAAATAATTTTGTCATCATTCCCGGCGTCTGCTTTGAGCCCACCACGC
>CAYGHZ010000227.1:0-3643 GCA_964349635.1 uncultured Candidatus Marinamargulisbacteria bacterium | reverse complement strand
CGCAAAGAGAAGCGCCTGAGAAAGAAATAAGAAACACAACGATGAATAATCGTCTCATTTCTTTTTCTTCAAAACACCTTGTTTATTTTTAAGGTTGCGGCGAATGTCGATTTGTTTTTCTTCCGATCGTTTCAAAAAGGCGTTCAGCTTATCCTCAAAATCCAAATTGGACGTTTTTGGCTTCAGAAACAACGCCGGTTCGGCCGACGGTTGCACAGGCTCTTTGGCTTTTTTAAGAGATAATTCCAGTTTATTTTTCTGATTTCTCCCCAAAATTTTAACGGAAATTTTCTGACCCACCTTAACGTATTGGGATAGATCCGTCACAAATTCGTTGGCGATTTCAGAGATATGTACCAACCCCTCCTCGCCACTTTCTAGGCGGACGAAGGCCCCAAACGTGGTGACGTTGGTTACATCTCCGCTCACAATATCGCCTGGCTGAATGGGTTTAGGATCTGTCATGGCGTGGAAGAAATCAGCTTATAAACGGTTTCGCCCGGTTTCACGTATCCCAACTGTTCTTTCGCCTTTAGCTCCCAATAACCCGTTTCATTCATCGCGAGGAGTTGATTTTTGAAACTTTCGTTTATGTGCGTTTCTTTTCTGAGGTCTGCAATCAAGGTCGTATAGTGAAGCTTAAAGCTATTATATCGAATAATATTTTTAATTCCAATACCGCAGATATAGACAAAAATCGCGATGGTGGCAAGCAAAAAAAAGGGCCGGACAACTTTCATTAATTGTCAGAAAGATTATAAAACGCGTCGCGTCCCGCAAACCGTGAGCTTTTTCCCAACTCTTCTTCGATCCGAAGCAATTGATTGTATTTGGCTGTTCGATCCGTTCGGCACAACGATCCGGTTTTAATTTGTCCGGCGTTGGTCGCCACGGCAAGATCCGCGATAAACGTGTCTTCGCTCTCGCCGGAACGATGGGAAATAATCGCCGTATAACCCGCTTTCTTCGCCGTTTCAATCGCCGCCAACGTCTCGGTCACAGTTCCGATTTGATTCAACTTCACCAGAATAGAGTTCCCAACGCTTTCACGAATCCCTTTTTCAAGTAATTTGGTGTTTGTAGCGAACAAATCGTCGCCCACCAACTGCACATGTTGGCCCAGTTTTTGGGTCAACGTATGCCATCCCTGCCAGTCGGACTCGGCCAACCCATCTTCAATAGAAATAATCGGATACTTGGCGCAAAGGCCTTCATAATACGCCACCATTTGATCCGCAGTTTTGGTAACGCCTTCGCCCTTAAGATCATATTTTTCACCGTCAAAAAATTCCGTTGCCGCCACATCCAGCGCCAACATCACATCCTTGCCCGCCTTATACCCGGCCGCCTCAATGGCCTGCAAAATAACCTGAATCGCTTCTTCATTAGAGCGCAACGATGGGGCAAATCCACCCTCATCACCCACCGCCGTGTTCAACCCGCTTTTCCTGAGCACCGATTTCAACGCATGGAAAATTTCCGCGCCCATTCGAAGCGCCTCTGAAAATTCCGACGACCCTACCGGCATAATCATAAATTCCTGAATATCAATGTTATTGTCGGCATGCGCGCCGCCGTTCAAGATATTCATCATCGGCAACGGAACGATCTGGGAAAAAGGTCCACCCAGATATTTATATAACGGCAACCCCACGGCCCCCGCCGCCGCTTTCGCGCACGCCATCGAAACACCCAAAATAGCGTTGGCGCCCAGGTTCCGTTTGTTGTCGCTCCCATCCAAATCGATCATCAACCGATCCAAATCGGTCTGATAACATGCATTTTTTCCAATGACTTTTTCGGCAATGACGTTGTTAACATTGTCGATCGCCGTCTGAACACCCTTTCCCTGAAACCGCTTTTTGTCCCCGTCTCGCAATTCCAATGCCTCTTTAGACCCAGTCGATGCGCCGGACGGAACTATCGCCCGCCCCAAAACACCTCGATCCGTCACGACATCGACTTCAACGGTGGGGTTTCCGCGCGAATCCAATACCTGGCGCGCTTTGACAGTTTTTATGATTGCCATCGGACACACTCCTTAAGTGAGGGAAATTTTAAGGAGTTATTGTAAAACTAAATGTGTCGGATGACGAAGTGTTTTTTTGGATATGAACGGCCATCACGTCCACGCGATGAGTACCAAGCCCTGAAAAACGCGTTCCCGGCTGATAAATCTTTCCGTCAATCCAAAGAGTGTACGCCACATTATATTGCGGCGTCATCGCAATGGTGACGGAATTGCGATAGAACTTGCCGTCTTCAATCCCTGACAACACCGATCGAATCGGCAGCACAAAATCAAGGGTAAACCGGATCTGGCGATTGGCCTGCCGTCCGTCCAGCTTGCTTTTATAGGTCACCGATAACACATGGGGGCCCGGCACAGAATACACACGCTCGGCGTTCTTATAAACCGCCCCATCCATCTTTGACTCGGTCACAACGTCGTTGGGTTCTTCGATGTAGATTTCGACGGGCGCGCTATAAGTCCGGCCTTCGGCAACGCCAAAAATCGCCGGCTCTCTCATCAGAGAAGGCGATTGCGACGCCTTAAGCTTAGGATCAACAATTTCAAGATGTTGCGCGCAACCGGTCAGTATCAGCGCAAGAAATAGAAGCCATCGTTTCATATGAAGTTCCCCTTGTAGATTCGATTGGTGATTCTAGTGTATTATCGACCGAATTCAAAGGAAAATTTCAGTGATTAAAGACCTGATCGACCTGGCCTTGAAGGAAGACTGTCCGGACGTGGATCTGACGTCCCGCTACTTTGTGCCTGAAAATGGACCCGGAACAGCCGCCATTATAGCCAAAGAATCCGGAATTTTCTTTGGGTCGGACGTTTTGCACACCCTTTTTAAAGACACACACCTCTTCAAATCGGACGGATCGGAGGTAACTCCGGGAGACAAAATCTGCGAGATTCGAGACAGTGCCCACAATCTGCTTTTGGGTGAACGGGTTTTATTAAACCTAGTGCAACATCTTTCGGGGATCTCGACATTAACTTCCCAATTCGTTCAGCGATTAAACAATCCGAATATCAAGATATTGGACACACGAAAGACAACACCGCTCTGGCGATCATTGGAAAAACAGGCCGTTGTCGCCGGCGGAGGGCACAATCACCGCCACAGTCTCTCCGACATGGTTTTGATCAAAGAAAATCACCTGACTGCTTTTTTAAAAACCCACACCGCCTCGGAGCTACCGAAATTTTTTCAGAAATTTAAACTGGAGCATCCCACTATCCCCATTGAAATTGAAATTGAATCGATGCAGCAATTAGATGAATTCGATTTGCGGCTCGTCGATTACATTCTCTTAGATAATTTTGCATTGGCCGAAATCTCCGCCGCTATCGAAAAATGCAAAAAATACTCCGCAGAAATCGAAATTTCGGGGAATATTACGCTGGACAATATTCACCATTATTCACATTTGGAAATTCACCGTATCTCGGTAGGGCAATTGACCCATTCGGCGCGCGCGCTGGATTTGAGCATGGTGTTTACCTTATAATTCAATTCCATGCTGGATTTTAATTCCGAGACCCCATACGACTCTCTCTCCTATCCCGAACTTTTTGATACATGCCGCACCTGCGCCAAATGCGGTTTGGCGAACACCCGTACTCAGG
>CAYGHZ010000226.1:0-3653 GCA_964349635.1 uncultured Candidatus Marinamargulisbacteria bacterium | reverse complement strand
GGCCTATATCGACGATTCAAATGTGAGAAATTTGGATGGCTCGATCCTGACCTTTGAAGCGAATTCAACCAAGTGGAGCTATGCCCGATTGGACTCGCAGCAGTTGGTGCGGGAAATTCGTGAAAAGGAAGTTATTTCATCCCATGCAACAGTTGGAATTTATTATTTCTCCGAAGGCAGGATATTTGTAGAATCCGCAGCCGAGATGATCGCCAACAATGATCGGGTCAACAACGAATTCTATGTAGCGCCGGCCTATAACTATGCGATTAATCGCGGAGGCCGCTTCGGAATTTTTGAAATTGAATCCAAGCAGATGCATGGAACGGGCACCCCTGAAGACCTGGCAGACTATGTATTGCATCGTTCCCCTAGCCGGGCCTGATTTTTGGTTAAGAACATCGGTTCTTGAAACGGCGCTCAAGAGCCGGCCGTGGAGCGTTAGCGGCGAGAACACTATTTTTGTGGTTCGCCAAACCCCGTATACCGAAACAGTTGCCGGCCAGCTATCAGGCGCGTTTCCGGGCTGCAAAATAGTCGTAGTGCCGGGTCTTACCCAAGGGGCGCTGCTGACCTCGGTCGCGGCGGTGTCGATGATTGCCGATTTTGACGCGCCGATTTGCGTGGATTTAGCGGATATTTTATATGATATGAAAGCGGATATAACGCCTATGCTTGAGTCGTCCGAGGTAGGGGGAATGATTCCGTATTTTCCGGGTAATTCCCCAAAATATAGCTATTTGAGAATCGAAAATGGCGCCGTGACGGAAACACGGGAAAAAGAAATCATTTCACCGCATGCGTCGGCCGGAACGTATTGGTTTCGAAATCTTCCCGTTTTCCTGGACGCGGTCAGCGCTTCGGTGGCCGATCCGAGCCGCTATACGGTCAACGGGCTACACTTTCTTTGCCCCAGCTACAACGGACTCATCGCCAAGGGCTGGAAAATTTTGCCTTTGAAAGTTACATTGATTCAATGCCTGAGCACAACGATTTTGCGGTAGCCATTTCGGTCTACGATAAATTTGACGATGTTCGTTTGATCGTCGATATTATTCGACGCAATTGGAAGGGAAAATTCTATATTGCGGTGTGTTCGTCTCACCGTAATCCTTGGCCGCACCTTGAAGGGTGCGATATCGATGAAATCATTCTTACCGACGATATCCCGCTTGACCGCGAACGCTACACGTCAGCCAAGCAATTTAACCTCCACTTTATGATGAGGGTGGTCAACAGCGTTCAAAAGGGATGTCGCTCATGTACGGAAAAGTCCGGGGCGCCCTATTCCATGCACATTCATGCGGACGCCTATCCCCTGTCTTGGGAGCGCATTCAAGCGCTGATTCAAAAAATGGAGCGGCAGAACAAGTCCTTTGCCGCGCGCGGAGACGGCTTTGGGTTGTATAGCCCCTCAGAGCCGCTGGGAGCGTTTGATGACATGTTTTTTATTTTTAACAACGCATTTTCAAAAAAAGTGGGATTGTGGGACTTTGAGATGATGGATTTTCTGCCGCATAAACTAAGCGTGCATGGGTGTCTTTCGCTAGTGGCGTTAATGAAGGCAGGCCTGAAGAATTTTTATCATTACAAAGCGTACGATGAGATCCACTACTGGGATTCGTTGCCGGTGCATCAGCCGCCGTTAAATTCGTCCCGACCCATGAGTTTTGATCCGGAGTATGCGTTTCTTCATATCCATGAATCGGATTTCCCGGGCGACCTTGGCCGAAATCTAAAGGCCTATTATTTTCAAAAATACGGAATTTCCGAAGGCAAATCCGTTCAAGGTTATTTGAAAGAATGGGCAATCGACGAAAAAAATTTGATGGAGCGTCTTCGCAGCGAAGAGGATCGACTGCAGGCTTTCTTTAAATCCAAAGGGTTGCAGACGGATTATTTGGGTCGCAATTTTAGCATTATGGAAACTATCATCGCCGGTTTTAAGAGCTTATCAATAATTGGAAAGGCACGGTGGCTGTTCAGGCATTATTTTGCTCAACTGCGCTCCCCGATTGTTAAAAAAATCAAGAAAAATCTGCACCTCCGGTCCTTTTCGTTTGTCTATCACGACTGCGTTTGGCCCAACAGTTTGAAGCGCCACTATGAATCCAATCTCCATGTGCCCGAAGGCTTAAAGTCCGACTATTTGAAATTGCTTGGACATGTCTAAGCGCTCCGTTTCTGAGTTTACGGAGGACTTTTACGCGTTTGAGAGCCAGATCGATGTTTTTTCAACCGAAGTTCAGGGATACCCGTTTTGGGAATTTGTCCGGTACGAAGTCTATTATTTTTTGCACGAGCGTTTGGCGGACGTCGATCAGGCCGCGAAGGAACCCACAAAAAGAAAGATAGGAAAATTTCTGAAGGAATTGGCGATATTGCCGATCTTGTGGGCTAAATACGCCGTTCAAAAACGACGTTACGACCTAATTTTTATTAATGTCGATCGCGATTATTTAATTGAAGGCGAATTTCGGAACGTGTACACCTACCATTTTGTTGAAGAATGCGCCAAAACGTTTTCGGTGCTCGTCATGGATCCCTCGCCGCTAACGACCCCGGTTTCCGGGCGATATCCATGCGACGTGCTTAAATCCAGGATGTTCACGGCAATAGACAAGATTCATGAAAAACGATATCGGCTTTCATCCGAAGAATCGGACGCTATCCGGGCGCTTGCCGATCGATTGGGCGACTTTTTCGCGCTTCCCGATTCCATGATGTCGGCGCTTGGCCAAATCATAAAACAACGATATGTCTACAATGTCATCCAATACCGGCGGTTCCGATCTATCTTTTCAAAAATTTCGACAAAATGCATATTAAACAATAACGGTAATGCCCAAGGTATTTATTACGCGGCAAAGCAAAACCAAATCCCGGCGGTCGATATCCAGCATTGCCTGATTTCTAACCTGAATTTGTTGTACTGGTATCCGAAACACACGTTAAAACGTCCGTCGACAAGCGCGGTGGTGGCGCCAAGCCATGTTTTTACCTGGGGAGAATTTTGGCATCCGCACATTCAGCTTCCCTCAACATTGGTTTCCATCGGATATCCTTATTTTGAGTTTCAGAAAAGAAAACAGCTTCAAAAAACGGTGGGTCGGGATAAGACCATCATCGTGCTGTCAGGCCCTTTTTCTCGAACCAAATTCTCCGAAATTGCGCTTTCTCTCGCTCAACGTCTGTCAGACCATCGGATCATTTATAAGCTTCATCCTGAAGAATATGGAACATGGCAAACTGTCTATTCAAAAGCCATTCAAGAAACGGCGAATATTCAATTCATAGATAGCAATTCTCAGTCTCTTTATGAACTTTTTTCGGTGAGTGCGTATCAAATTGGCAGCAGTTCAACAGCGTTGGTGGAAGGGATGGCGATGGGCCTAAAGACCTTTGTGGTTCGGCACGGTTGGTTTGAAGAGATGGAACGGTGTTTTAAAGGGCATGTGAGCTTTGTGGATACCGGGGCGGATATTGCGTCCGCGATTTCGAATCCGGAAAACGGATCGGGCGGCCCGTCCGCAATGGTTTTTGAGCCCAATGCCCAATCGAACGCGGTCAAGGCGCTAAAAACGATATTGCGCGACCAAAGCCCTTTTGGTTCAATGTCTCGATGAACAGTCGAGTAATGCGCTTTCTTGCGG
>CAYGHZ010000225.1:0-3660 GCA_964349635.1 uncultured Candidatus Marinamargulisbacteria bacterium | reverse complement strand
GAACATTACCATTACTACTTTTATCGTTTCTCCTAGCCAGTAGCCTCTTTGCAGCCGATCCGGAATTGCTGTTTCAAAGTATCCGAACGAAAGGCATGGGAGGAGCGGGAGTTGCCCTGGTTGGAGATGAACACGCTTTATATAAAAACGTTGCCGGTTTGACTAATGCTGGATTTAATATCAAAGCACTTCGCACACGCGCGGAAGTCAATGATCGCAGTATCAGTAAGATTTCCGGTTTGGCGGCTTCGTTTTCCGATACAAAGAAAAGTCAGGATGCCCGAATTCAGGATTTTGCCGATGTGATCCCTTTACCTGTCGACCTTAACATCGCTTTTTCACCTCTTTTGTCGTTAACGATGGAAGGGTTTGGCTTAGCCGCGTTTGGTCAAGCCAATACCAGCATTCAGTTGGTGAACAAGGTAACTCCGCGTGCGGAACTTACCCATACCACCGACGTTTCGCCTATGTTGGGATTCGCCCGAAAAATGGAAATTATGGGCCAGGATGTTTCGGTGGGGATCGGTGGTCGATATATTGCCAGGATTCAGGCCTATGACCCGGCGGACGGGAACACTACCATTAAATACGGTATCGATAAAATGCTGGAGGTTTTTGACAAAAAGACAACCCCAACGGCAAACTTTGGAACCAGTTCGGGGTTTGGAATTGACCTTGGCGCCATCGCTCCGCTAAATACCCCGATTGGAAACGGACATTGGGGATTGGTCGTCAATAATATTGGCGCTGACCTCTCCGGAACCCGAACCGTTTCAGGAAATACCAGCACGGTTAAGAGTCAGGTTCCCTTGACCAGCACGATAGGGGTTGGCATTAATTCCGACCTTCCTTTCTTGGGCAATGTAATGTGGGCGTTGGATTACAAATTTATTTCACCTTCCACCTCAATTTTCAAAAACCTTTATATGGGCGCTGAATACCCGTTGTTGGGCGGCTTATTCAAACTTCGCGGCGGTATTAGCCAGGGGTATCCCGTTGGTGGATTGGGAATTGATTTATTCTTGCTTCATCTCGATTATGCCTATTTTTCCGAAGAACGCGGAAGTGACGCAGGCGTTAGCCGCACCTCGCTTCACGTTTTAGAGTTAGGCATATTGCTGTAGAGCTTCTACGTAAAATTGAGGAACGGCTAAGCCCGCAACGGTTTAGCCATTCCTTGCGAGTGGCCGAGGTTGCTCAAGAGCTGGCGGCCCATTGGAAGGTAAACACGGAGGCCGCCTACCTTGCCGGTATTGTCCACGACGTCGCCAAGCCGCTTACTCCGCATCAGCTACCGGTTTTGCATCGCCTCTACGAGGACTTTCCACCGATTTGGCATTCGTTCGCGGCCCCCTATTTATTACGCAAGGAATTCCAAATTAAAAATGCCGCCGTTTTGTCCGCCGTCCGCTGGCACACGACCGGCCGGGAAAAGATGGCCCGATTGAGCCAAATTTTATATGTCGCCGACTTTGTCGAGCCGGGCCGATCGATTTCATTTGCGCCTGATCTATTAAAACTGGCCTATCGCAATCTGGACGGCGCGACCTTTGGAGCAACTCTGGCGTGTCTGCAACATCTTCTTAAAAAAGGTCAACGTATTCATTCCTACTCGTGGCGCTGCTATGATTACTATTATGATCAACTCTCTTCCAAGGATCGCGCGCAAATTACGCAGCTCGTCTCCCAATGAATTCTAGGCTATTCCGAATCATTTTAAAGTTTGTTTTATTGCCTTTTTTTGGGTTAATTTTATTCTTTTCGCTTTCTTATTATTTTCTTCTGATCATTACCAACGTTGCGTTGATCGAAAATTTTCTTACGTTGATTCCGCAGACTCGACTGGACGGCGTAAATGTCTTGGCGCTTGGGTTGGATGAGATGAAAGACGTACAGCGAACGGATACTATTATGGTGCTGCACCTAGACGCCGCTCAAAAACGGATCGGCCTGCTTTCTATTCCTCGCGATACAAAAACAAAGGTTGAAGGCTATGGCGAAACAAAAATCAATCATGCGTATGCTTACGGCGGCGTCCCGCTGCTTAGAAAAACCGTTTCGGAGCTGCTCAATGTGCCTATTCAATATTATGTCGTCATGAATTTGGAGGGGGTAAAAACATTGGTAGACCACTTTGGCGGGGTTCAGGTTGAGGTTGAAAAAGACCTTCGTTATAAGGACAAAGAAGCTAACCTGGATATCGAATTAAAAAAAGGCGAACAGTCCCTTTCCGGCGAAAAAGCGGCGGAATATTTGCGATTCCGGCATGACAACGATGGCGATATCGGACGAATCCATCGCCAACAAACGTTTCTGAAAGCGTTAGTGGATAAATTCCTGGGTGCGGGCCGGGCCTTCGAGATTCCGGGTCTGATCAGAGAGTTGGCAACCAACATGCAAACCGATATGACAATGAAACAGGTGGTGGGATTAACAGTGCAGTTTTCCGAGGCCTTTAAAGAAGGGCATATTGAAACCGGCTCCATCCCCGGAATGATTACGTTGGAGCATGGCGTCAGTTATTGGCGGCCGGAAATTGCCGCGTTAGACCGAACGGTGGATGACGTATTGTTGGGATTGGACTCTCAACCGGTAGTGGCGGATAGTTCTCGAATTGTCACTCAGGACAAAAGCGCCAGCGAGGAACCCCGACGCACGGTAACCTTAAAAGAAGCCGTCCGGGTCACGGAACAAAAAGATATTACAAAGCCACAAGAGATTGCGGCGTCTGCCAAGGCCTTGTCGATCGAAGTATTAAACGGATGCGGAATTCCGGGAGAGGCAAAAAGAGCAGCAGATATTTTGAAAAGTTTGGGTGTCAAAGTATCGCGATATGCCAACTCCGGCTCGTTTCGGTACGACGAAACCAAAATTGTGGATTGGAAAAGCAAGGTTGACGATGTGTTGGTTATTGCACAACTCCTTCACGTTGACCCGGCCAATATCATTGTCTATGATAGGCCTGAAAAGTCGCTCGATGTGACCGTCGTTTTAGGCAAAGACTGGGACCAACTGAAGAGTAAGCTTACGCAAGGGCCATAACGAGTGTCTTCCATTACCGAACTTCTTGAACACCTGATCCGCGTCGCCGATGAAAAAAAGGCCACCCAAATCGTCGCGTATGACGTGGCCGGAAAATCCAGTATTACCGATTACATTCTGGTTCTTGGAACCAGCAACAAAGTGCATTGCCAGGCGTTGTCGCGTGAGATGGATCAGGCTGCCGGTCAATTTATTGGGGACCACAAATCTACGGATTTTTATAAACCTCGACTGTCGGGAGATTCCGAAAGCGAATGGATTGTTTTGGATCTAAATTCGATTGTCATTCACATTTTGACAGAACACATGCGCGAGTATTATAAAATAGACACCCTGCTCGAAAAACGCGCGGTTGTATATCACTATTAGGGGCTATAGCTCAGTTGGTAGAGCGCTTGCATGGCATGCAAGAGGTCAGCGGTTCGACCCCGCTTACCTCCACCAGTTTCAGAAGTTAAGAAATCGGGTTAAAAGTGTAATAAAAGAGAGATGTTGATTGAATGGCTTTGAGGTGTTTCTGTCCTCTGTCTTCCGTCTTCCGTCCTCTGAGAAAAAAAGCCTCCGTCCCCATCGTCTAGAGGCCTAGGACATCGCCCTTTCACGGCGGTAACCGGGGTT
>CAYGHZ010000224.1:0-3674 GCA_964349635.1 uncultured Candidatus Marinamargulisbacteria bacterium | reverse complement strand
CATTGGATGTCGCGATGAGGGTTCTAATCGCCGAATAGTCGACGGAAATAACCTGTGGGTAATTGATTTTAAAATTAAAATAAACCTTCCCTTCATCAAGATCGATGACATAATCGTGAGCCTCATCAAGCTTGACTCCGTCCAAATAAATCGTCACCGTACCATCGAGCAAATTGGCTCGTTTTAAAAAGTACGGCCCGCTCACGTCTTTGCCGATAATCGTCTCGGAATAGGCCTCCGTTTGATAATATTTGTAGCTGGCTTCGACTTTATCTTTGTCCCCCAACGTAATATTTTGCAGAGAAATCTTGCCTCTCTGATGTTTCACAAAAAAATCGGTATTAATTCTCAATACCCGATCGTTAATCCGAATATTCACCGAATCCCGAATGACCGGATAATGCTTTAGATCAAACTTGAACCCATTATCGACAATAACTTTACGATCCGTTGTCGCCGCTACGGGCCACAATACTTCCTGAAAATCGGCGGTTTGTTTGATGGCTTCTCTTTTTGGGGCCGCTCGCCACAAGTATTGCGCGCCCAAGAAATTCTTCCTGTTAAGGCCGGGAATGTAGTCTTCCACCGGGTTGGTAAATTCGTACACCACTTTAATAAGATCGCTTTGCTGGGGCGCATTTTTAAACGTAATTTGGCCTTCAAAGTAGTTGATGGTGTAGTCCGACCCTTCCGCCAATCGGACATTGTTCACCCAAACCGCCACCGAATTTTCCAGGATATTGCGGTTACCAACGCTATACTGCTTCGCGCCGTTACCGGTCGTCTCAAATTTTTTCGGTTCGGATCGTTGGCGGCCCGTCGCCACAATCGCTTCCCAATCGTCCGTGTAACTGGTCGCCTTAACCCCGTTTAAAGCCTTTTGAACATTGATAAATTCACCGTTTTTAAACACCGAATCGAAATGATAAAACGTCAGTTCAGACCTCTTGTGCTTCACCCGAATATCGTATTTTCCCGGAAAATCAGGTTCCTGTTCAATGTCGTAATGCACCGACAAATCCTCGCCCACCAATCCGTCGATATTAAATTTATACCGAATATCGAATCGCGGCGGACCCAATAACACGTCCCGAGGCAACTGATTGTAGACCGGATCCCGACGAATCGCCTCCCACACGGAGCTGGTCACCGATTTGGGTGAATAATCTCGACCGCTGATTTTTCCTTCGTAAAACCCGGTGATATCCAATGCCGGATATTTTTTAGTAACGTATTCCGGAAACAGATTTTCTTCGGCATGAGAATAAATATAAATCTGCTCTTTCGGGGGCGCAGTCGGAACAACATTTTCGCTGGCCACCACCGCCTTTGTGGGTATTTCGGCAGGTAACACCATCGAATACTGCAATATCGGCGGTGGCGTTTCGCCCCGATAGGGTTGCGCATCCGCCATCGAAATCCAGCCGGTCTCGCCACTGAGTAGCTGAACCTGGTAATAATTTTGAGTCGTTGTTTTTAGCTCAAAAACAATGCCCTTCGACGTTCGATACATGATGTTAGCGGTCGCAACCGGTTTCTCTCGGATAGCCGAGGTCGGAACCGCAATTTCGATATAGTCGGCAAAACATGCGGTTGAAATCAGAAGCAACACAGCGGCAATGCGCTTGATCATGGCAAAATCAGCATGGCGTCGCCAAAGCTATAAAACCGGTATTTTTGGTCAATCGCTTCCCGATAGGCCCGCTGAATCAAGTCTGCGCCGGCAAACGCCGATACCAAGACCATTAGCGACGTCTTCGGCAAATGAAAATTGGTCACCAACGCGTCCGCCACTTTAAACCGGTAGCCGGGCGTGATAAATAACTGGGTCACGCCTGTGCCAGATCGAATACGGCCATTTTCAAAGGCCGATTCCATGGTTCGTAAAGCAGTGCTGCCCACGCACACAATTCGACCCTTTCGCGCGTTGAGCCGGCTCGCGGTTTCAGCATCGATTTCATAGCGCTCGCTATGCATCACGTGATCAGCGATGTCTTCAGCCACGATCGGCTGAAACGTTCCCAAGCCTACATGAAGCGTAATAGTTTCGATTTGAACCCCCATATCCCCTATTATCGTCAAAAGCCGGGGCGTAAAATGCAGCCCGGCCGTCGGCGCAGCCACGGCTCCGGGCTTTTCAGCAAACACGGTCTGATAACCGACCGCCTCGGATTTAATATACGGCGGAAGCGGAACGTGGCCATAAGTCTCTACCATCTCTTCGACAGGCTTCGCGCTCAAAAGTTCCACCAGATTCGGATCTTTGCTTACCACACGGCAGGAAAACTCGTCGGAAATTGTCAGGATTTCACCCACTCGAACACGCTTGGCCGGTCGAAACAAAACTTTCCAATAAGCGCCTTCCGGTTCCAGCAGGAATACCTCCACATTGGCGCCACTGGCCCGCCTGGCGAATAACCTAGCCTTAATCACTTTTGTATTATTCAAAACCAGGATATCGCCCGGCTTTAAGAATTGCGTAATATCCGCGAACTGATGATGGCTAATCGACTGGTCGGACTTGGAAATCACCATCAGCCGGCTCTGGTCACGTTCAGGCAGGGGTATTTGGGCAATAAGATCCGGGGGCAAATGATAGTTAAAAAATTCGGTTTTCATGGGCAAAAAAGCGACTGCTTCCCCACCCCGAAAAACAGTATACTTTGTTATTCCCGTTTTTGGCTTTGGGCAAACCCAGCGCTATAATTGGAAAGCGGCTACTATGATCAACTTCGAAAAATTCACGCTAAAAGCCCAAGAATCGCTGCAAAAAGCGCAGACCCTCGCCACCGAAAACAGCCATCAAACGCTGACGGATGCACATCTTTTATCGGGCATTCTGGAAGCCGAGGGCACGATCGCCCTACCCATCATCCAAAAATGTGGCGTTCCGATCCCTCAGGTCAAACAAGGCATCGACGAACTATTGACCAAACTCCCAAAGGTTCAGGGAACCGGCCAATTGTATATGGCGCCCGCCACCCAAAAAGTATTGGAAGCCGCCCAAAAAGAAGCCGACGCTCTATCAGATGAGTATATCAATATCGAACATATTCTGTTGGCCCTGACCTCCACTTCCAGCGACACCGAAAAATTATTAAAACGCCTAGGGATCACTCGCGACGCCATTCTCAAAGTCTTGGTCGACGTACGCGGCTCCGGCCGCAGCGACTCGCCCGACCCGGAAGGCAAATACCAAGTTTTAAAAAAATACACCCACGACCTGGTCGAAAGCGCCAAAAAAGGCAAGCTCGATCCCGTCATCGCCCGCGACGACGAAATCCGCCGCGTGATTCAAGTGCTATGCCGACGCAAAAAAAACAACCCGGTACTCATCGGCGAACCCGGCGTCGGCAAAACGGCCATCGCCGAAGGCCTGGCCCAACGCATCGTCTCCGGCGACATTCCCGAACTACTAAAAAATAAACGCGTTTTGTCGCTCGATATGGGGATGCTCATCGCCGGCGCAAAGTATAGAGGGGAATTTGAAGACCGCCTCAAAGCCCTGATCAAAGAAATCGAACGCAAATCCGGCGAAGTCATTTTATTTATCGACGAACTTCATACGCTGGTCGGCGCGGGTGGATCCGAGGGCGCAATGGACGCCGCCAACATGCTCAAGCCCGCCCTTGCTCGCGGCGAGCTGCGCTGCATTGGCGCTACCACCCTAAATG
>CAYGHZ010000223.1:0-3691 GCA_964349635.1 uncultured Candidatus Marinamargulisbacteria bacterium | reverse complement strand
CTTCTTTATCGTGACGTTTATTTTGCCAAAATTTACCGTTTTTTACGCCTCGCAAGGGGATAAATTGCCGCTAGTGACTCGCATTTTGATGGCGATTAATCATTTTATATTGGGCTATTGGTGGCAAAACCTGATTGCCGTGGGCTCAATCATTTTTGGCACGTCGTTACTATTACAAACAAAAATCGGCAAAGAAACATTCGACAAGCTATTTTTAAAAATACCTCTATTCGGCGGTGTTTACATCAAATATGCGACAGCCCGGTTTTCAAAAATTTTTGCCATCACCTATCAAAACGGCGTCGACGTGGTGCATTCGCTGGAAATTGCCTCCCATCTATTCGAAAGTACGGTATATCGAAAGGAAATCGAACACATCATCACCGAGCTGAAAGAAGGGCTGCCCATGGGCGCGGCCTTCGAACGTTCCGATTTTTTTCCCGCCCTAGCCAAACAAATGATCCAAAGCGGCGAAAAAAGCGGGTCGCTGGGAGAAATGATGAAGCGATTGGGTGAATTTTATACGATCGAAGTTCAAAACACTGTGGATAATTTCTTTGCCTATTTGGAGCCGGTGCTCATTATTTTCATTGGTTGCATGGTTCTGGTACTGGCGTTGGGTATCTTTTTGCCGATGTGGAACATGATGAGCATGGTGAATTAGCGGCATAAAATTTTGACATTCCTAACGGGCCGTATAAACTGAATCTTAATGAAAGAAAAGGGATTTACCTTAATTGAATTAATTATTGTTTTGGTGCTAATAAGTCTGGTTGCGGCTATTGCAATCCCAAAGTATTTGGATTTGACCACTCAGGCAAAGGAAAAGGCGCTAAGGGGCAATCTATCTAACATCCGCGGCGCGATTTCGATGCAATTTTCCAAGTCGATTTTAGATAACGTGGCCGCCTATCCGACGCTAAACGCCACTATTTTTCAAGGCGGGATCATGCCCGATGACGTATATACTCCAACGAACAACGTAGTCACGTCGACCAACGATCCGATTGCGGCCGGGGATTTTACCGATGCAGGAGGATGGATCTATAACAAAACGACCGGCGAGATTCGAGTGAATCTGACCGGAAAGCACGACTGGTAATGGCGGCCCAAACTTTGATTTTTTTGTTTCCATGTTAGACTGAATCATACTGTCAAAAAAAACAATCCAAGGAGGACATGCGTAATGGGAAAGAAACAAAAGGGTTTTACGTTAATTGAGTTGATTATCGTATTGGTATTGTTAGGAATTGTCGCTGCGATTGCTATACCTAAATATTTGGATTTGACCAGCCAAGCTAAAGAAAAAGCATTAAAAGGAAACTTGTCCAATATCCGAGGTACGATCTCAATGCAATATTCCAAGTCCATTTTGGACAATGCCGCTGCGTTCCCCACACTTAACGCAACTATCTTCCAAGGCGGAATTATGCCCGATGACGTGTATACGCCAACCAGCAACGTAGTGCCTTCCACCAACGATCCGATTGCGGCGGGTGATTTTACGGACGTAGGCGGTTGGGTTTACAACAAAACTACCGGCGAAGTCAGAGTCAACTTGGCCGGAAAGCATAGTTGGTAGGAGCGACAAAAGGTTACACCCTCATTGAATTAATTGTTGTCCTATCGTTAATGGGACTGATTCTGTGGGGACTTGCAGGGCCGCTGGTCAAAGGGATGACGGAACATGCCGAACTCTCGACAGCGGCCAAGCAACTGCAAACGGCGATTAAGCAAACCCGAGTTAACGCGATGCAGTCCAACAGCATTTGGAAATTAGTCATCGCCTTGCCTTCAACGGCTTCAACCTATCGGCAGCACGCCACCCAGAATGTTTGGGTGCAAGAGTCCAACGGCCTGACATTGGATCCGGCCGTTTCAATTGCTGGGACCCAATTACCCAACCTTCAAATTGTCTTTGGCGCGGATGGATCTCCTTACGAAGATCCGCAAAGCGATCTTCCGCAGTCCAGCACGGATACGGCTATGGCGCAGGTGCGGACCGTGACGCTACAATATGGCGCATCGTCCCAAAAATCGTTGTATCTTTTGCCAGAAACGGGCTATGCCACCCTTGAAACAACGCAATAGCTTTGGCGTTTTGTTGCTGGAGCTGGTCATCGCCATCGCAATTTTGTCCGGCGTGGTTCTGGCGCTGGTGGCCGTTTTGTCGCCCGGCTTACGAAGTCTTGCCTACACCAAAGAATATAACGATCTTCAATTGTTGCTTAAACACAAATGCGAAAAAATTTGCGCGACCGGTTTCTGGCTTCAAAACGTTGATACCCAATCCCCTGTATTCGCCGGCAATCCCAGCGACCCGGCCGAAATCTGGAAATCCGAGCTGGCGGCCAACGGCTATACCCGGCAAGCTAAAATTGACGTCGTTTTTTTGAAAGAAGTCAGCGGTCAGTTGGTCGATTTCTCCACGTCACCTTTCGACGGCAATTTGGCTCGGGACAAGGTCCGCCTTACGCTCACGCTGTATTCCTCGACAGGAGGCGCCATCACCCAACAAATGGCGCTATTTCTATACCCCTCAGATGAAAAAGTGTACGCCCTGATCACCTTTTTAAAAAACAGGCTCAAGACCTACGCCTATCAAAACAGCGGCAATTATCCGGCGTCCGACCGCCTGGATTTACTCGTATCCACTTACATATCCGAAGTCCCCAACGATCCCCATACTCTTGAGAGGGTGAAGGTGACCCATAAAGAAGAAATGACGGACTGGTACTACAACAACAACACGACCACCCGGACGATTACGCTGGCCGCCAATTCACGACGGAGTTTGGCGATTAGTTGGACCTATTGAATTGAAGATGGCGCTGACCATGTTTAAAAATGCGCAAAATTAGGGTAGTATTCTGATCAGACTATTGACTGGTCGGAGGCAAAGATGCAGAAAAAAATCGGTATCTACGAAGCACGCACCCACTTTTCCGAGTTAATCAATAACGTTGGGCACGGTCAAACCTATATTGTGTTAAGGTCCGGTATTCCACAAGCCAAAATTGTTCCTATTAAAAAGCCAAAGGCGCGCCGTAGGTTAGGTTCGGCTAGGGGCGAATTCAAGGTGCCTCAGTCATTTTTCGATCCGCTACCGGACAGTGTGATCGATACATTTTATCAATGAAATCCTTCCTGCTCGATACCCACGTGTTTCTATGGATGATTACCGAAGAAAGTAAGCTAACGGCAGGCGTGACGGATATCTTGGAAAACTCGGATAACAAATTATTCATGAGTATCGCCTGTCTGTGGGAAATCGCTATCAAATATCAGTTGGGCAAACTGCCGTTAGCCAAAGCGCCAGAAAAATATATCCCCCATCATTTGTCGATTACCGGAGTCCAAATTTTGCCAATTGAACCCAATCATGCGCTGTCGATTCACACGCTGCCGCTTCATCACCGAGATCCGTTTGACAGAATGATGATTTGTCAGGCCAAAATTGAACGTATCCCGATTCTGACTCAGGATCGCGTATTCAGGAAATATGATGTCAAAACGCTTTGGTAAGTATGGGTTTATTAACTATACGAGTTCAGACTTAACTTTCGCGTTGTCTTGAACAGCTGGGGAAACCTTGGCTCTACTACAGCAAGACTCCCACCCACGGTTAGCAACATATTTGACAGTAGTTTGACACCCCCTAATCAAGAATAGCTTCAAAAAGGCGCAAAAA
>CAYGHZ010000222.1:0-3716 GCA_964349635.1 uncultured Candidatus Marinamargulisbacteria bacterium | reverse complement strand
AGCTCAACAAATCTTGGCGGAGACGGAAAAAAAGTGGGCACCTGAGATTGAAAAAGCCGCTAATCAAATGCAGCAGCAACAGCTCGCTTATCAAGATGCCCTGAAGGAACTTAACGATTCCGCAGTAGAAGTTAAGCGACTTAGCGGAGAGATCGACCAGTTGACGGACGATATCTCCAAAAAACAAAGGGGAGTCAAGCAACTTTCTGACCAAGCAATTGAGGTAAAACGACAAGCTGACGCCAAAGTCGACGACACCAAAAAATTAGAAGCCAAAATCCAGGAGTTAGACGCGCCAATCACCTTAGGAGCACCGTTAACCGACGCGAAATTGGCCGAATATAAAGCGGCAGCTGATGACGCCATTGTCAAATTTAACAACGCCGACGGTAAATTAACGGAAGCTCAAAGGGTTCTCGGAGAGGCTAACAAGAAGTTGGGAGAAGTCGACAAAGAAATTGGAGAAAAATTAGGTCTTGATGCAAAGCAGAAAACTGAGACCTTGGCAGCAGCTGAGAAAGCGAAAGGCGAAGCTAAAAAGGAAGCAGATTTAGCAGGTCGGGGGGTACAGGAGAAAGTAGATGCACTGCGAGCAACGCAAGCCGTGGCTCTGGCTAAAACCGCCGAAATTGACACCCTCGCCGCAGAAGAGGCGAAACTCAAATTCGAAGCCGACCAACTTACCGAAAACACCCGCTTCGAAAACCTCCCAAGATCGCTAACCACAGGCGATCCTAATCTTAAAACCGTCCTAGAAAAAGAATTCGGCATTAAGGTTCCGAATAATATCGTCCCCAGCAGCCGCTTTGAGTTGGACGATCAAATAAAAGATCTTCGCAAGATTTTGCAACAAGCCACTCCCGCCGGCCTTACCGAACGCCTGTTCAAGCTTCAGACATTGTTAAACCTTAAACCGCTTGAACGGGTAGAAACAAGCTTTTATGACGCAAAAATAGTGTTGGGGAGTCCGCCGGAAAAAGCGGTTCGCGAGTGGCTACGAGAAGCGTTTGGAGGATTTGTGGAAGCAGGTGACGACGTCAAAGGAGCCAAGCTAGGCCGACTCAATCGGATTATGCACAGCCTTTTCGGCGTTACGGAATTGGGCGCCCCGATCCCGCCGGAAATAATGCAAGCGATAGAAGACATTGACCAACAACTCGCTCTTGCCGGCGCCAAGGAAGGAAAAACACCCGAAAGGCTGGAATTGATCACTGGCCTATTGCGCGAAATTTATAGTCCCATCTCACAGTCAAGCTCACTCCTAGTACATAGACCAGTGCAAAATGCGGAACAGCGGGAAAAATTTATCGCTAAAGTGGACGCTAAGTTTTTCGAAAAAGCGCCAAAAGATTTGAATTCTAAATATAATGCTCTCGATAAAGAATTCTACTTAAGATTAACAGCCACCCCCGAAGCAGGCCCAAGCGCGCCTTTACATCAATCCATCTACGAAGCGGTGAATCACTTTTTGCGGTATCCTACCGAAGATCAATACTGGGCGCGAAACTCTCTCATAACTCAGTTTGTACCCATTATCCGCGATACCTTTATGTATCCATTGGATTACCCCTCCTTACCCCAAAACCCAACCACTCGCGTCCAGTTTGATAAAAAGATGCTGGCCATCAAAACCTTAATGAAAAGCTGCAAAGAAGCGTTCCCGCTAACCCTCCGATTCCCAGGCCTTACCAAACTCCTTGCGGAAGCATGTCAGATGCTCACGCCACCGCCGCGAGCGGTTGAGGTGAAATTGGAAGAGAAAAAGAAGCAGGCGCCAAAAGTCGATGAACGTCCGGTCGAAACAGAGCAAAGCCTTGCGGCTAAGGCAAAAGATGATAATTGGGAAGGGCGTACAAAAGTATCGGTCGCTCTAAGAGCACTGACACAGCTTCCAGGTGTTACTCCGCATTCCCGAATTAGGCTGATCGCGGGCGCCTGGGGCGACTCGAAAGATGGGAAGGACGGATCGGCCGCAAAAGTAAGAACAGTTATTCAGGAGGTACTCGATCGAATCAAGAATAACTCTTTAAAAAAAGAAGATGTAAAACAAGCAATTGAAAGTAAGGAAGACGACATTTACAAGGCGATGGAAAGCACGTTCTACAAAGAAAATAAAACGATTAACGGCCAAGAAAAAACCGCCGTGAAACATCTTGAAGAGGCCTTCGAGGCATGTATTAAAGTTAAAGATAGCAAAGACGGCTCGCTATCCAAATCAATATTCGGCCCCCCGAACGAGACCTCGCTGGTTGGTGTAGTAAGCGCGGTTTTTGGTATGCGGCTCGATCCGTTTCCGAGGGTGCCGGAAGACTTCAATCCAACAACAGTAAACCAGATCATAGATATGTGCAGAAAAGGGCTCAATCCTGCACAGGCTAAAGATTCCCGGATAACTGAGAATATCTACGATCTTTGGATTACCCTAGTACCAAATAATCCGTTTCCGCGACCGGCTGCCGCACAGGCAAAATTAGACCTAAAGGCGTTTCTAGATTTGGTCCAGCCACCAAAGGTTGGGCAAGGAGAAGGGAAAGGGGTAGAAAAGAAATCAAGCGAAATACTCGACGCGTTCGCTAATTCGAGACTCATTCCAGACGGCTTAGCCAGGGAACCCAGAAGCAGAATTGCGATGTTATTGCCTTTTGTAACCATTAAATTGCCGTCCGCCGCTTTCGGTGAACCCATCGCCACAGCCTTAACTGATCTAGCTCCCGACTCCGATCGAGGAAAATTCGAAAGGGCCGTTACAAAGTTGCAAAAAGATATTTTCTCCGACTTCGATAACATATTTTATGCAAGAACCGAAAACAACCAGCAAAAAACAAATCGCGATCAAATTAAAGAGGCCTTTGAATCATTGGTGGGACCGTCAGCACCTCTACCTACTCCGTCTCCGACTGTGGCGTCGAAAGAGGCTGAAGCAAATAAACTGAATCCCACCAGACTAAATGTAGTTATGAAATCGGTTTTGCAGATTGACCAATTTGTGCCCGACCCTCCACCAGCACTGTCTGATCAGATAAAAGCCGCAGTTGAAGAGTTCACTCTGGGTATCAGGCTTAAAATAATGCAGTCGAACTATGAAGGTCTTACCGAAGACATCTACCAACTTTGGGCATTGCTAAATCCACCACCATTGGAAGCAAAGCAGGACGTCAAGGTAGAGGCACCCAAAGCCAAAGATCCCGTCAAAATGCCAGACCCCGCCGCGCTAAACCCCGCCTGGCAAGCAAATAAGGGTGATGGCAAATGGATCAAAGACGAATTATTCGACAAAGCCGAAAAAAATGCTGATGGATTCAAAAAATGGCTCGAAGATGATGTGGCTCGAGGCCTACATCCCTTTTTCTTTTCAGGCCTACTAACCAAGATAGAAACCTGGGCCGGCCATAAAGACAACCAACCCAAACCCGACGCGATCACCAGAATAATCACCATCCTCAAAGAAAACGGCCTCGTACGCCAGGCGGCGATCTTCCCTCCTTCCGGATTGAATTTAGGCAACCTAACTGAAGTATTCAAACCCATCTGGCTGTCCGCACGACCGGCAAGTCCAAATCCTATCGCCGACGCGGTTAAGAAATTGAGCCGCGAAGATGCAAAAAAAATAAATCGGGAACTGGGTGCTTGGATCGATACGGCAGACTCATTGTTAGAATCCACCGACATGGTAAAGCGAATAAAATCCGAGATTGATTTAAGAGTAGGCTCTGAGC
>CAYGHZ010000221.1:0-3736 GCA_964349635.1 uncultured Candidatus Marinamargulisbacteria bacterium | reverse complement strand
CGGTGATATGGTAAATGGCAACCGCCAGCGGGATATTGGCCGTCGTAATGGCGACCGCGACTTCCGACAAAAGAATATCTGTTATGGTTAAAGGCGATGGTTGACTGAACGTAGGAGAGGGTTCGATTGATTCGAAAGACGTGAAACCAAACGAACGCGCGGAGGTTGCCGCCGACACTGAAGTTGCCAATAGAAAGAACAAAATAACGAATATGTATGGGATGACAGAAAAGTTATCATCAAAGCGAAGGGCGATCAAGTTTCAATTGACATAATTGTCGTCCCGATTAAAAAAAGAAAGAGGGCGTCCTAAAATCCATGCTTTAATTAATGTGAGATGAACATCCGCAGCATCCAAATCCAAAGCCACGGCCACCCCGCCCTGGCCGAACACACGCCGCCAACCTCAAGCCCTCATGACGCACAAGTCAAAATGCTAGCCTCCCCTATCAACCCCGTCGACCTCAATATCATCGACGGCCGATACGCCGTACAGCCGCCCTTGCCATTTGTTGCCGGCAACGAGGGCGTAGGCATCGTTGAATCCGTCGGCAAAAACGTCACGCGGGTCAAAGTGGGCGACCACGTCATTTTTCCCTACAAAACGCCGGACAATTGGATTGGCCTTTGGTCCGAACGCGTGGTGGTTAACGAGACTCAATTGCTTACAATCCCCAAATCAGTCCCTATTGAACAAGCCGCGATGGCGACTATCAATCCCATCACCGCCTGGTTGATGCTTCATCGATTTGTGGAGCTAAATCCTGGCGATTGGATCATTCAAAACGCCGCCAATTCCGGCGTGGGTCTTTGGGTTAATTTTATCGCCGGAAAACTTGGCCTTTTGTGTCACAACATCCGCCGCCAAACCGAAAATGAACCCATTCCGCCCCGTCCATACCGCTTGGGCCTTAATGGCGTCGGCGGTGAAAGCGGGATTCGAGTTGCTAAGGCGCTGGCGCCCGGATCCCCGTTGGTCACATATGGCGCGATGAGCAAAGAACCGCTGACCATTGGCAACGCCTTGCTGATCTATAAGGACATTCGGTTTGTCGGCTTTTTGCGTTGGCGCTTTTCCGACCGGGCTATTTTGGATCCTATATATGTCACTCTGTTTAAATGGATGTCCGAGATTGCTGTCCCGGTCGAGGCGCGCTATTCCATCGATCAATTTCAGGATGCGCTTGCTCATGCGGCAAAATCGGGACGCGCGGGAAAAATTTTGTTATATTTTCGGGATGCAGCCTAACCCCATCTTACAGTTCGAGATTTGGTTTAAAAAAGCTAATGCTTGTAAGGAAATAAAACTTCCCGACGCAGCGTGCCTTTCAACCATTGATCCGGACGGATACCCCGAGGGCCGCATTGTCTTGGTTCGCGATTTTGACGAACGCGGATTTGTGTTTTATACCAATCGTCAATCGACCAAAGGAAAATCGCTTCATCTCACTCCGCGCGCTTCTCTTACCTTTTTTTGGGAACCTCTTTTATATCAGGTGCGCATCCAAGGAGATGTGGAAGTTGCGGACGATGATCAATCGGACGACTATTTTAAAAAACGGCCGCGCGACAGCCGAATCGCGGCTTGGGCTTCGAATCAAAGCAAGGTCTTGACTGACCGCTCTCTTTTGGAATCGAAGGTCGACGCGCTGGAGGCCAAGTTTAAAGGGAAAGACGTTCCTCGCCCGCCGCATTGGGGCGGTTATCGCGTGGTTCCGAGAAAAATTGAATTTTGGATCGACCGGGCTCACCGGCTGCATGACCGATACCTTTATACGAAATCAAAAAATGGCGCGTGGACAATGCGACGTCTCTACCCGTAAAATAAAATTAATGTCCCCCTTACCCTATAAACGCGTGTTGTTAAAATTAAGCGGCGAAGCCTTTAAAGGGTCGCGCGAATATGGGATCGACCCACAGTTTTTGGTGTATATCGCCAACGAATTGAAAGAAGGCCAAAAATTGGGCGTTGAAATCGGCATTGTTATTGGCGGCGGAAATATTTTTCGCGGCGTTGCGGCGGCGGCCAACGGCATGGATCGCGTTACCGGAGATTATACGGGTATGTTGGCTACCATTATGAATGCATTGGCATTGCAAGACGCACTTACCAAAGTAGGCGTCGATTCGCGTGTTCAAACCGCGATTGAAATGAAATCGGTGGCCGAGCCGTTTATTTTGCGTCGGGCGTTGCGGCATTTTGAAAAGGGCCGGATTGTTATTTTTGCCGGCGGAACCGGAAACCCATTTTTTACAACCGATACGACGGCGGCGTTGCGAGCTGCGGAAATTCGAGCCGATGCGATTATGAAAGCCACAAAAGTGGACGGCGTTTATGACGCCGATCCGGTCACCCATCCTAACGCGGTCAAGTTCGATACGTTGCCCCACATGGATGTCTTAAAAAAGAATTTGAAAGTGATGGATGCCACCGCGTTGTCGTTGAGCATGGACAACCACATTCCCATCATTGTGTTTAGTCTCAAAACGCAGGGCAATATTCGCAAGATTTTGGCCGGCGAAACTATCGGCACTCGAATCGGAGGATAATTTATGTCACATCTGCGAGATCGTATGCAAAAAGCTATTGAACGAATGAAAGGCCAAATGGCGGCGTTTCGCACCGGACGCGCCAACCCGGAAGTATTGTCGCGCGTGTATGTCGACTATTACGGCAGTTCTGTTCCTCTTAAACAAATCGCGTCGATCTCGGTTCCCGAACCCATGACATTGCAATTAAACGTATTTGATAAAAACGCAGTAAAAGATGTTGAAAAAGCGATCATGACGTCGAATTTGGGCATTACGCCTTCGACCGACGGCGCTGTTGTGCGGCTGCGCTTTCCGGAATTGACCGAAGATCGCCGCAAAGAATTGGTAAAACTTATTCGAAACGAAGCCGAGGAAGCCCGCGTGGCGATTCGTAATATCCGGCGGGATGAAATGGAAGCTATTAAAAAGAAACAAAAAGATAAAGAAATCTCCGACGACGATTTCAAAAAACAGCATGACGAGGCCCAAAAAGTGACCGACGAGATTATCGCGTTGGTCGACAAGATGGCCAAAGACAAAGAAACCGAAGTTATGACGTTGTAATCCATGACTGATGGATTAGACCCAAAAAAAATCCCGCACCATATCGCCGTCATCATGGACGGCAACGGTCGTTGGGCCAAACAGCGCCATTTGCCGCGTATCGCCGGCCACAAAGAAGGCGCGGAATCGTTGCGTCGAACCATAAAGCTGTGCGTTGAATTTGGCGTCCGGTATTTAACCGTTTATGCCTTTTCAACCGAAAACTGGCGGCGCCCTACCACGGAAGTTCAATTTTTGATGAACTTTTTTAAAGAGTTGATTGGCCGCGAAGTTCCGGAGCTTAAAAAACAGGGTGTGCGAATGCGCATTTTGGGCGATCTTCCTAAACTGTCGGAAGACCTCAGAGAAAAAATTCGTTTTGCCGAAGCGGAGACCGAAACTAATTCTAAGCTGCAATTGAATTTAATGATCAATTACGGCAGTCGGTTGGAAATTGCGCAGGCATGCCAAAAAATAGCGGAAGATTTTAAACAAGGAACCATTGCCGAAATCGACGAATCGACCATCGATCGGTACCTCTACACCGCCGGAATTCCGGATCCGGAAATTCTGGTTCGGCCCAGCGGAGAATATCGCATCAGCAATTTTTTGTTGTGGCAGATTTCATATTCGGAACTTATTTTTCTCGACTGTCTCTGGC
>CAYGHZ010000220.1:0-3749 GCA_964349635.1 uncultured Candidatus Marinamargulisbacteria bacterium | reverse complement strand
ACTTGAAAGGACGTGAGTCCAACGGGCTTAGAGACCAGCAGAAAGCCGTTCATCGAGTTTTCGGACAATTTTTTCCTCAATCTCTTTCAGATTTCCGCGCAGCGTAATGCCCGAAGCGTTTTTATGACCGCCGCCTCCAAAGAGCGCGGCAAACTCGCTGACGTTAAAGTCGTTTTTCGATCGCAAATTCACTTTAATTTCGCCATTTTCATATTCCTGAATGACAAAAAAAACAGGAACGGTGCCCAACTGACGAATAAAGTCGATGACCTTGAATGAGACATGCGGAGCAGAAACCGGAATAACCGTATAGGCGTACCCCAGCGACGGGTTCACAACCATTCGATCCAAGGCAATCTTAATGATTTCGAACGCTTTCGGGGACAGGTTTTCGAAAATATGCTCGGATAGGTCATACGCGTGAGCGCCCGCTTCCAACAAACGCGCGGCCGCTTCGAATGTTTGCGGGGTCACGCTGCTATATAAAAATCGTCCGGTATCAAAAATAATGGCGGCATAAAGACAAGACGCGACGTCGGGATTTAATGGCCAGCCCAGGCCCTGAAAAATAAAATAAAGATATTCGCCGACGGACGAAATGTGTTCAACAAAATTAATATCGCCAAAGCGATCGTTATCCGAATGATGGTCGATGTTGATGAGAGTAATGTCTTTCCGGTTTATTTTTCCAATCTCTCGAACGCGATTCAAATGAGAACAATCTAGTGCGATAACCGTATCAAAATGATCGGGAATTTCAGATCGAATGGCCGTCCAGCTAGGCAAAATGTGGTACATCAAATCCAATTTATCCGCACACCAAATCTGCACCTCGCGACCCAATGTTTTTAATTGCAGATACAGCGCCAACGAGGATCCGATGGCGTCAAAATCGGGATCTTTGTGAGTAATGATTAAAAGGCGGCGATTAGGATCGTTAAAAATCGCTTCCAGCGATCGAACGTCAACGGGTAAGGTCATTAATTTTACCGGCCAGATAAACGCCGCGTTCCACAGACTCGTCAAAGAAGAAATGCAAATCGGGTACAATCCGGGTTTTTAACGCTTTCCCAACCTCAGATCGAATAAACTTCTGGGCGGCAGCCAATCCCACTCTAGTTTTCGACTTCTCTTTATCAGAGCCCAACTGGCTATAATAAATTTTGGCATGCGAAAGGTCTTTCGATACGATCACATCAACGATCGTAATAAATCCAATTCGGGAATCATTAACTCTTCTTAATAGAATATCTGCGACTTCATGCTTGATCAGTGAGGCGATGCGATCGATCCGGGACATTTAGGCCACGCTATTTCTTTTCGCGGGTTTCAAAACAGCGAATAATGTCTCCGACCTGCAAATCGTTAAATTTGTCCATGACGACGCCGCATTCAAAACCGGTCGCGACTTCTTTGACATCTTCTTTAAATCGCTTGAGCGAGGCAATTTTCCCGGCAAACACTTCTTTCCCATCCCGGAAAACCCGAGCCGGAGTGTTGCGGGTTACTTTTCCGGTCAGCACATGCGAGCCCGCGATAACGCCGATTTTCGAAAAGGAGAATAATTGCCGTACTTCAATCGTCGCCGTTTCCACTTCCTCATATACGGGGGTAAACATCCCATGAACGGCCGCTTGAATATCGTCGATCATTTCATAAATAATGCGATAGGGCTTGATCGAAATTTTCTCGGTCGCCGCCAGCGTTTCCGCTTCGCCCAAAACGCCAACGTTAAAGGCCATAATCAGGGAACCAGAAGCCATCGCCAACATCACATCATTTTCATTAACCGGGCCGGTAGCGGCATGCACTATTTGAATAACCACGTCTTCTTTATCAACCGCGCCAATCGCTGCTGTAATGGCCTCGACGGAACCGTGCACGTCGCCCTTAATAATTAAGTTCAGAGTTTTAGTAGCGCCTTCTTTGACCTGACGGGATAGCGACTCCAGCGTCAGTCCGGATCCTTTTTTAGCAGAAGACAATGCCTCTTCCGTTATGCGCCGCTGAGTCAACACTTTTCCTTCTTTTTCCGACGACAATACTTCCAAAAAGCTGCCCGGCTTGGGTACTTCGTCAATACCAAGAATCTCAACCGGCATGCCCGGAGGCGCTTCGGTAATATTTTTCCCTAAATCGTTCAATAGCGCTCGGACTTTTCCGGTGAAGGTATCGATGACGAAGTGATCGCCCACTCGCAATGTACCAGTCTTAATTAAAATCGTGGCAATCGGACCCCGTTTGCGAGATAGCCGCGATTCAATGACCACGCCCTGAGCAGGGCCCGACGCATTGGCCTTTAATTCCAACATTTCAGCGGTCAAAAGAATCATATCTAGTAGCTCGGGGAACCCTTGCTGGGTTTTAGCCGAGATAGGAACCATAACGGTCTTGCCACCCCAGTCTTCGGCGACAAGCTCATGTTCGGCCAACTGTTGCTTAATCCGATCCAAATTCGCATCCGGCTTATCGATCTTATTTACTGCAACAATAATCGGAACCTCAGCCGCCTTGGCGTGATGAATCGCTTCCACGGTCTGGGGTTTTACGCCTTCATCCGCTGCCACCACCAAAATAACAATATCCGTCACCTGCGCGCCGCGCGCTCGCAATGCGGTAAACGCCGCGTGGCCGGGGGTATCTAAAAACGTTAACTTTTTACCCTTCACTTCAATTTGGTAAGCGCCGATATGCTGAGTGATTCCGCCCGCTTCTTGGGCGACGATGTTGGATTTACGAAGCGAATCCAATAACAATGTTTTGCCATGATCAACGTGACCCATAATGGTTATAACGGCCGCTCGTTCGATCAGTTTTCCCAAATCCCCGCCGATTTCCATAGCCTGAATCTTCTCAAATTGATCTCGAATGCCGGTGTCGGCAGGTTTTTCTTGAGTGGCGTCATCCATGCTCACCGCAAAACCCAATGTTTCCGCCAACTCTTTGGCCGTATTGAAGTTAATATCCGAATTCAAGTTCAGTAGTAGCCCTTTTCCCAGAGCCATCTTTAAAATCTCGGAAAGCCGGACACCCAATAACTCGGCAAGCGCCGAAACAGTGATATGCGAAGCGTTCAGCGTGATTTGTTTAAGGGGGGCCTTTTCGTCGGAAGCGGCTTCTTTAGACTCGCCTTTAAATAATTCTTTAATTTGATCAACGACTTCCGGAGCCAGGCGCGTATTGCCGGATTTTACTTTGATATCGACTTCAGACAAAAACCGAATAAAATCTTTGGTGGGTTTTCCCAGGGTATACGCAAGATCTTGTACTTTCAAATTAACTTACCTTCTCCCTAATCAGGGTCGCTTGTTCGGTGGTCAACGAGGAGCGACCTCCCGAGACCTCAATGCCAAACTCTTTCGCCTTATCCACCAACTCTTTGGTTTTCAAATTCAATTCTTTGGCAAGCGCGGAGACTTTATCTCCCCCATCGACTGCCGCTTCTTCTTTTTCTTCTTTCATTTTTTCTTGTTCAATCGCCATTTTTTCAATAAACGATTTTTTACCGCCGGCGTCTAAACCTTGCTTTTTGTATTCGTCCTCACTGAAAATATCCAGCTTCCAGCCGGTCAATTTGACCGACAATCGCACGTTAATGCCGCTTTTTCCAATGGCCAGCGACAGCTGATCATTAGGAACAACAACAACAGCCGTTTTTTGATTTTCGTCGATAAGTGTCACATGCCCGATTTTGGCAGGCTTCAACGCATTGGCAATAAAGACTTTCGGGTCGTCGCTCCATTCCAGAA
>CAYGHZ010000219.1:0-3824 GCA_964349635.1 uncultured Candidatus Marinamargulisbacteria bacterium | reverse complement strand
ACTCTTAGAAGCCCGAAAATTCAATGCCTGAGCCCACTCCTCTTTGGAACCATAGTCTCTTTGTCCATCGCCCGGAAAATTGATGTCGTATAGTGACAATGGCTCCGTGTGGCGAATGGCAAAGACGTGGCATCGCTCCGTACAAAAAAGCTTCACCAAGACAATATCCGATTTGTCGGTGAACGACTCTAATTCGGAGTTGAGTTGATCCAAAAGCGGCCTATCGGGATCCAGTAGGACATGCGGCTGAAAGTATTCCGAGACGCCATAACGCGACAGATCTGTGTTGGAAATGTATGGATCCGAAGAGCCTCCGGATAAGTATCCCCTCTGAACCCGAATACATTCATCCCGGTGAAGGTCAAAATAAAATCCATGGTTCCCTTTGTTTTTTACAGCCCAAAGAAAACTGGCGCCGTAACACAAACCCGAGGCGGCAATAATTTTGAAATTCATAAGACCTATATTAAACCAAACGATTTCAGCATGAATATCCCAATGGCTAATGTTACTACGGAACCCAGAGTAGTCATCAACACAATATTGCCCGCCAACCGGCTATTATTTCCCATCGCTTTGGCCATAATAAAGCTAGAGACGGCGGTAGGGGTGGCGAATAGCAAAAAGGCGATTCCCAAATCTTGTCCGCGAAATCCTAAATAGACGGCCAAAAGCGTTAACAAAAGCGGCCCGACAATCAGTTTGATCCCGGTGGCCGAAAGCGCAATTTTCCAATCTTGCTTGAGGCGTTCCATATGCAACGATCCGCCGATCGCCAATAACGCCAACGGCATCGCCAGCGCAGCCAAAGAGTTACCGACCTTTACGAACAAGGCGGGAATAGTCCAGTGATAGGCCGAGAAAATAATGGCGGCCACGGACGCGATCACCAGAGGATTAAGTAAAATATTGGAGGCCAATAAAGTTGGAGTAATCTTGTTTTCGCGGTGTGTGGGCAATGTCAGCGCCAATACCGACAAAACGTTGCTTAACGGGATAATCGCCGCCAGCGCAATCGCGCCTTTTTGCAGTCCGGTCGGTCCGAATAAATTGAGCGTCAACGCAACTCCGATGATTGTATAGTTGCTTCGAAAAGCGCCCTGGATAAATGCGCCTCGATTCGTATTCTTTTCGATTTTGTAGGCTACAAGCCATGACAACCCAAAACAAAAAAAGTAGCCAAAATAACCAAATAGAATCAGCCTAAGATTCAAAAGCGTCCCCAAATCGACGGAATAGAGACTCAAAAACACCAGCGCCGGCAAACAAACGGAAAACACCAACGACGTGGTGGCCTGGGCAAAGCTATCGTCGATTTTGTTCCACAACCTCAGGATCAGCCCCAACAGCACAATCAAAAAATCGGGCGCGACGACGTGAAGAGTGAAGATTAGGTTTTGCATCAGAATTTATTTATCCAATTTGGATCGGTATGTTTTTGCGCCAATACATCCAAAGCGGTTGCCGGTAAAGGAACGTCGGGGCCGCTCGCTTGCCATTCCGTTTTCAAACAATCCTTAATCGCGGCAGATTCAACTGGAACATTGGCTATAAACCCGCCATGCGGACGATTTTTGCGGTAGTCCGGTTGTTTTTCGGGCATGTTCAAGACCTTCTCCACCATCGTCAAATCCATGGTGAGTAAAAAAGTGCCATGAAACAAAATAAACCGGTGTTTTCGGCGTTGGGCATTGCCTGAAAACTTAAGATTATGCAGGGTCAGATCGCTGACTCCCTGAATTTGAACATCAGGCAAAAGGAGTAATAACGCGTTCCGGTTTTTTTCCATGATGGCGCGATTGGTTGAATCGATTTTTTCAAGTCCGGGACGCGACGAATCCAGAACAAGCGCGTAGTTCAAACAGCCGGGTCCCTGCAGGACGCAACCACCCCCGCTTACCCTGCGAAACACCGGGATCTCCGTCGATTTAACTTCGGCTTTGATCTTGTTGGAATGTCCCAGTACCACAAAATAAGAGTTCGGTTCCCAAAACCGCAACACTTCCTGCTCCTGATCCAGCAGAAATTCGTCAGCGGCCAGGTTTTGTTCGGGTGTAGGAAAAGAGGTATCGATGAAATGCATGAAATTTGACAGGCCTATTTTCCTTACATTATCATTAATTTTGTAATGAAAAAAGAAACCCTTTCTAAAGTCACCTCTAAATTTCAGACCACCATACCCAATAATATTCGCAAAAAATTGCGAATCGCCAAGGGCGAGATGTTACATTGGGAAATTAAGGGAAATAACGTGTTCGTAGAACCCATTCACAATTCAATTTTTTCGCTTCAGGGGTCGATTTCCGTTGGAAAAGGGGATATAGCTAAGGATGTCGAAAAGGCCCGGGAATGGATCGCCAAGCAGGCCGCGTGACTCCTTTCGTCATCGATACAAATGCGTTGCTATCTTTTATTACAGATCGCAATTTGGATCAACAAGTTGTCGTCAAAAAACATATTCAAAAAGCTCTCTCTAGCCAGCAAGATATTGTTGTTCTCAGTCATGTGATTTCTGAATTTGTTTATGTTTTAGAGAAGGTTTATGGCTTAAAGCTAAAC
Source organism: uncultured Candidatus Marinamargulisbacteria bacterium (assembly GCA_964349635.1). Lineage (GTDB taxonomy): Bacteria > Margulisbacteria > Marinamargulisbacteria > SXXA01 > CAYGHZ01 > CAYGHZ01. The sequence continues at coordinate 1,265 of CAYGHZ010000219.1, read as the reverse complement.
AAAATTCATTCCATATTGGCCCAGATTGCCGACGCTCCCGGATTTGCGATAGAAGATTATGTTGATCTCGATGAACTTTTGGTTATTTGGCCAAATAAGGTCAAGAATTATGGCGACGCGGTTCTGGCTTGTTTTGCAATTTCGAAAAAGTTACCGGTGCTGACCTTCGATCAAAAATTTTCTAGGGAATTGGTGAACTGTCGAGTAGGGTTGATTAAATAAATGCTTTTCATCCGATTAGGAGCAGGGTTCGGTTTTTTGGCGGTGGCGCTTGGAGCGTTTGGGACGCATGGGTTGCGCGGCGTGTTGTCTCTCCACAATATGGACATATTCCAAACGGCCGTGACGTATATGATGTATCACGCGCTGGCGTTAATTGGGTTTGGGTTGTTAAAGCCCGCCAGAAATTGGCCCGGATTTGCATTTGCTTCGGGAATTGTCGTGTTCTCCGGCAGCCTGTTCCTCATTGTGGGGACAGGGAACCTCAATTGGGGGATGGTTACTCCCGTCGGCGGCGTCTTATTCCTGGCCGGATGGGCGGGATTTCTCTTTGAAAAAATTACATAAAAATTTAACGTTTCGCGTGTTAATGGGCTTGGTTTTAGGCGCGTTGGTCGGCTATGCGTTTCCGGAATTTGGCGCGTCGCTAAAATTTTTGGGCGATATCTTTATAAAGCTGATCAAAATGGTCATTGCCCCAATTATCTTTCTAACGATTACGATGGGTATCGGTCATATGAAAGACATGAAAAAGCTGGGTGGGATCGGTCTGAAGGCCCTGATTTATTTCGAGGTCGTCACAACGTTTGCTATGGCATTGGGCCTGCTGGTCGTTTACGTGATTCAACCGGGGGTTGGCTTTGACATTAGCCGCGCATCGTCAGTCGATATTTCCAAATACACCAGTCATGTTCAAGAGAGCCACACCTTTACAGATTTTATGGTGAATATGTTCCCGGATAATGTGATCGGATCGTTTGCCAAGGGTGACATGATCCCGATCCTCATGTTTTCCGTTCTATTTGGCATCGCGATTGCTCGTTTGGGGGGCGAAACGCGCACGTTGGCGACCACGTTTAAAAAATTGAATCATGTCTTTTTTAAAGTGGTGGGAATGATTATGGTGCTCTCCCCAATAGCGGTATTTGGGGCGATGGCCTACACCATCGGCAAGTTTGGAATTGCGTCGTTGATTCCCTTGGGCAAATTGGTGGCGTGCGGGTACATCACCATGGCACTGTTCGTCGTGCTGATATTAGGGGCGA
>CAYGHZ010000218.1:0-3846 GCA_964349635.1 uncultured Candidatus Marinamargulisbacteria bacterium | reverse complement strand
GGTTCATCGGGATTGGCATAGCGGAGCCGACCGAACGGCTGATCATTGGCGGAATCGCCAATGATGAAAGAATGGTGGTCATGAGCAACTCGGGTACCCGATTGGAACTGCAAAGCGATGGTGATGCGGGATCGGTCGGAACGTACACAAACAAAGATTTTCGACTGAAAGCCAATAATACACCTTATTTAACCGTCAAAAGTACAGGTGAAATCGGAATCGGGACAACCCTCCCGTCCGGAAGATTAACAGTCTATGAATCCGGCGAAACGTATCAGCCCAACATCGACTATCCGGCCACAGATTACAAAGCTCAGGTGATGATCAAAGCGGACGATGCGATCAACCGGGTGGCGGGGATTCAATTCACGCACGCCGGGTTGGGTAGTAACGGTTTGATCGGCTATTTAAGAACCCCGGCGGGCGGCGATTTTGTGTTCCAATCACGCACGCAGACGGACTACAACCCGGACAAATACCACGTTAGAGAGAAAATGCGAATCATGGCCAACGGAAACGTGGGTATCGGAACAACGGAGCCATCGAATCGATTGACAGTCTATGCCCCTGGCGAAATCTATCAGCCCAACACCGATTATCCGCCGACGATCTACAAATCGCAGATCACAATCAAGGCCGCTGGAGCAGTCAACAATGCCGCCGCGATTCGGTTTGCCCACGATATGACCGGCAGCGACGCAATGATCGGATATGTGAAGACATCCATCGGTGGCGATTTTGTATTTCAGTCGCTAACCCCAACCGACTACAACCCGGATAAATACCATATGCGGGAAAAACTGCGGATCGCCACCAACGGCAATGTGGGCATCGGAACGACAGAGCCGGGCGCGTCCCTAGATTTACAGGCCGTGGAGTCCGGTATCCGATTAAGGGATCCTCGGTCCGCCGCGAACCGGTTTTGGAAGCAGTATCTAAGTATTGCCAGCGGCCAGGAACAAGATTTGCGGTTTGCGACAAAGGCGGGCGGCGAATTCAACGATGTAATGACGCTACAAAATGACGGAAACGTGGGGATTGGGGTGACAAACCCCGGCGCAAAGTTGGAGGTTGCCGGAGTCGTCCGCGCTTCCGATATGACGTTGGATATAAAAACGTGGTCGGATTTCGTTTTTGAACCGGACTACAAATTAATGCCTCTAAGCGAAGTGGAATCGTTTATCCAAGAAAACAAATTCTTGCCCGGAATCCCTTCGGAAAACACGGTAATAAAACAAGGCTTGGCCGTCGGTAAAATGCAGACACTGCATATGCAAAAAATTGAAGAATTAACGTTATACGTCATTCAGCTTCAAAAACAGATCGACGAACTCAAAGCGGAGATTCGTCAGAAAAAATGAAATTTTCGATAAAATGTTGGCTGGTCGCTGTACTGGCGCTGGCCGTCGCGGGCCCTTTATCGGCCGCTACGGAATTCGGCGACAGCGTCATTGGCGATGGGCAAAGGCCCCCTCAGGAAGGAATTCAGGCCAGCTCCGTTGACAGCGTATTTCCGCACCACGGTCTATTGGGCGAAACTCAAGCCAATTTATCAGTCGGCGATATCAACCTAAGCCAAGGGAATTTGCAATTATCGGAACAAGACTTATCGCTGCCCGGACGCAATGGGCTCGATCTCAAGATCGCCCGACTCTACGACAGCAGCCGCTATCGCTCAAAACCGGACATTCGTCCGATCGATCTTAGTCTATGGGGCGCGTATGCGGGAAACGGTTGGGCGTTTAATGTCGGGATGCGCGCCTTTTATGTGATGGCGACGCCGGAAAAACGAGAAATTATCATCGAACATGACGGACAAGTCGATCGTTACGAATACAATAAAAATATCGACGAATTTGAGTCCACGGTTACCGGAAATTTTAATAGAGTTCTATATAAGGTCGACGAAGAAATCAACTTCATTAGCAACGGCGTGACCTACGTCTTTAACGTACCGATCTATAACGAACGGCATTATCAATCGAGTCTTCCGGCCGACAATCAGGAATTCAAGATCAAAGGCTATGCGATCGGGCAAATCAAAGATGCGTTCAATAATGCGATCGCCTATTCGTATTCGAATGCAGCCTCGGAGACTATTGAGACCGGAAAGTTTATGTACGGGGCGTGTTACACCTGGCTTAGCGAAAGCGGATTTTCGGGAGATTACACAAAAGAAGCCTCGGTAATTCCCAAAAAAGTGTCAAAAATCACCGACACATTCGGACGAGACGTCAATTTTGAGCTTTCCGGCGACCGTATCACTGCGATTACCTATACCGGAACCAACGGCAATCCTGTCTCCATACAATACGCATACGACCCCAATGGCAATTTGACCTCGGCAAGGGTGGGAAATCTTCCGGAAAAAACATACGGCTATTTAACTTATTCTCCGCAAAGCACCCATACGGGCAGTCCCATTATTTATCGAACGGAGGACGATCAGACAATCCCTTTGACTTATTTTAGCGGATTTCTTTTGTCGTCGACCACGAGCGCGCTGGGAAATACGATCAGTTACGGATACAAGGACTATTTTGCAGGGAATCTGGCCATGGCGTTTAATGTCAACGGCAATTACTACATAGACAATGTTGTCCCGCTTCTTTCCGCGCCTGTCGTCACGTCAAAAGTGGTCGACGGACGCACGTATTCCTTGGATTATCCTTCCTATCCTCAATGGAACGGGTATCCAAAATTTCTAAAGAAAGCCTATTTCATCCCCCAATCCCCTGACAAATCGTATTACTTCGCTACCGTGACAGTAGACACTCCCCCCGAAATTCAAGACGAACTTCACGAATTCCAAAACGGATTACCGATCAAAAAAACACAAGGCATTCATGAAACTACGACTGAATGGGATTTCACCAGAAACGTCCCAACAAAAGTCACCCAAAAGAAAAACGGGATAGTGCAAACGGAGCAGCTCACAGACTACGACATGCACAACAATCCCACGCGAGTCACCATAAAAAAAGCAGGCGCCAATTTTTCGATCCAAGACACCAGCTACTATTCCGACACGGGCTACACGAATCAAAACCTGCTGCGTCTGGTGCAAATGAGCAAAGCCACAGACGTCGCGACCGGCATCAGCCGCGCCAGTTACATGACCTACAGCCCCCAAGGCAAACCCTTCGAAAGCTACGAAGGGCAGGACACATCGGGAAGAAAGCTAAAGACCTTAACCTACGACAGCCAAGGCAGAACCGCATCGGAAACCAGCTACGGTCCGGGCGGCAACCCGGTGGTAAATTACAGCTACGTTCAAACTGCCACCCAATACATCGTGACCCAAACCCTGAACGGTAAATCAAGCGAACAAACCTACGAATTAAATACCGGAAACTTGGTGAAATCAAAAAACGCGAACAATCAAAACACGCTCTATGCCTACGATGACTACGGCCGCCAGACGACCACCACCTATCCGGATGGAACCACCGACACGATCAGCTATTCGACCGATCTCAAGACAACAACCGCCACCTCCGGCGGTCGCACCCTTTCCAAAACAGTGGACACCCTGGGCCGGGTAATATTGGAAGATTTTCCGGCAGGCGAGGAAGACCTCAAATACGAGTACTATTTCGGCAGCGCCATTTCAACAGTCTACAAACTTCAAAACGGCGCGTGGGTTCAAAAGAAAAGTTATGTGTATGATACGTATCTACGCAAAACAACCGCGACAAGCACCGACTTCGGAATCACAAGTTTCGCCTATAACGACGCCAATAATACGGTAACTGTCACCGACCCCCTGGGCCGAACCAGCCAACAAAATACCGATGAACTGGGCCGAACCATCACCTCAACCGATACCGCAAACGGGATTACCTC
>CAYGHZ010000217.1:0-3850 GCA_964349635.1 uncultured Candidatus Marinamargulisbacteria bacterium | reverse complement strand
CATCTCGCCCAACTGCCCGCCGGATTCCAGGGCTGTCTTATGCTTTTGCAACAAGAATTGTTCCATTTTCGATTGCACGGCATTGAACTCCGATTTATACGACCCTAATTTTGAATCAAAATACTTGCGGGACGGGGAGCTTGATTTATCGCTCACCAAACCCAGCGTAGCGCGCGTCGGGGGAAGCGCATGTCGTTTGGAATCAATAAATTTTTTCTCCTCCAAACGAATCAGCGCGTATTCGGTAAATCTGGTTTTAAATTCCGGGGAAAAGTTAAGTTTGGCCGATTTTACATCCGCCTTTTTGGCGTCTTGAATAACCGTACGAATAACCGCGTCGATCCCGGAATCCAAGGTTTCGCCCACGGAAATTTCCGACACTACTTTTCGCTTGGCGTCCCCGGTTAAATGCGTCTGCATATTGGCCGCAAGGGACGCGGTCGCCCGGTTCAACTTGGTCAGTTCGCGTGTCTTGGCTTTCAACTCGTTTGAATCCATCGTCGTCACGTCATGTTTTTCATATTTTTTCTGGGTCGCGTCCACCGCATTCAATGACAGGTTGTAGAAACGGGGTTGCGCGGCGTAGGCATCCTTGGTGAAAGACAGGACGGTAAAAAAATCCCCTTGGCGCTGACTGGCGTTTACCAAGCCTTCGATTGCTTTCCCGTAGCGTTCGTCAAATTGTTCTTTAATATCGTTTGCCTTCGCCATGGCCTTGTTCTTGGCAGCCAAACCGTCCGTGAAAATCTTAATATCGTCGTTAATCGCCTGCACAGGCCGCGGACCCGTGGGAGTATCCACGTACGCCCTTCCCTTATAGTGCTTGTACATTTGACCAAACTCGCGTTCCAAATACAAATCTTTAAGCGCCTTGGTCGTAGCCTCCAGAGACTTACGTTCAAACCCCTTTACGGAGTCTGGGACCACATCCAAAATATTCTTTTCCAAATACACCATTTTTTCATGAACAGCGCTCTTAAAATCAAAGAACGTCTCCTGAAAATCCAGTTCGCCGGCTTGATACTCTTTCGACACACGCGAAAACGTTTCTTTTGAAGCCGCCACGGTCGTTTTTGATTCGGCCCTTACCGCCACAAATGCCTTGACGGATTCCGCCCACACCCCAAACTCTTTCAAGGCGGCGATCCGCTCCAAAACCGGACCTTTGACCTTCACGACCCCGTCAAACTTCGCGACGACCTGTGGATCGTGCGGCATTCGGCTAAGCGCCTCGGTCTGTTTGGTCAGCTCTGATTTATAATCCCCTACCAACTTGGCCGTCTCGTCAAAGCCGCGCAGCCCCTCCGCCGTGATCGATTGCGGCAGCCCGTTAAGCGAGGCCGGAGCCACGCCGGTAATCTGCTTAAATTGTTCGGACACCTCGCCGGTTTTTTGGGTAATAACCTGACCCGCCCACACGCCAAAGTCTTTTAGCTCTTCTTTAGCCGCCTTCTTCTCCAGAACCACCTCCCACTTCGCCAAAATTTCGCGCGACAACGACGCTTGGGGCTCGGTTTTAAGGGCCACCGCCAACTTATTCTGCTTCATAAGCTCAGCTTTATGCTCTTTTAACGCCTTTTCGGTTCCCGAAATCCAGGCCTTCATCTCTTTGACCGTGGTACGACTCGGTTCTTCGATTTTCAGAAGCGCCACGGCCTTGACGTCAACCTCGGCGCCGGTGGCAAGGGTCACCTGGGCTGACAGCCGCTCGATTTCACGACGCAATTCGGTAACGGCCGTGATCAGAGTTTGTCCGGCCTTATGAGTTTTCTCAACAGAAGCGCGCTCCATTTTTTGGGTGTTGGGGATGTCGCCGTCGATCAAAGGCGCAGAAGAACCGTGAATCTTCGCCCCTGATTCAGACGGATGCACCGGTTGTTGTTTCGGGATTTCGTTTAAATTGATCGGCGTCATAATATCCTAATTATTAAGCAAAATCTGCGGGAGGTCGAACAGTCGACCAAGGGCTATACGTACTACCACGCAACTTTTTCTTAATTTGGGCAACAAGGGCTTCCTCTCTTTGCGGAATCAAATGGGCGTCCCGCCATATCGCTCGCGCCGCCTGACCCCTATCCAAATTCCCAGCATCCCCAGCGTACCTACGGGTTTCGGGCGCGCTATGACCCGCAATCCGCTCATATCCCCGCTGCCCAACCATTTCAGCCAGACCAAAGGCGCCAAATGCCAGCATTCTTATTCCTTTTTTAAGAGTCCTCATCCCACGACCCTCCAAGGCTCTTTCTGCAATCCCCATATCGATCATTAGGTTGCCCAAGATGCGATCGGCGGGAGTCAGATCGATTCCCCGGCGCGCACGACCCCTGGCTTCCGTAACCAACGTGGTCAACGCGCGAGCCTGACTACCTCTCTCCGCGCTGTGGGTTCCACTTCCAAGCCAATGAGACCCATGTAACCGTGACGGCAAGTTATAGATAAATTTTGCAGCGGCAATCGCAGCAGGCGCAAGAGGAACCCAAGACAACCAGGCGGAAGCATAATCCGCTCTAGCGTTATTGAGCTTCCGATCTCGTCGTGTCACACTTTTTTGATAGGAATAATCAACGGCGTCAATAAGTTTCAACACCCTCAACCGTTCCTCATGGCTCATGGATTTAATCCGAGGACTACGTCCGCTCAGATACTCCGTCCGAATTGCCCTTGCGGCAGTCAAAGCCCCGTCGGCTCGCTCCCCCGCCGATTGAGCCGCCCGATAATTTCGATACGAACTCACTCCGTTAACAAATCCCCCTACAACAGGAATCCAAGACATCACCCCGGTTGCAATTTTTACGACGGCTTTGGCCGCAAATAGTCCTACGGCAGCCATGCCTCCTAAAACCGCCAGTGTCGTCGAAGTCACCCCCGAAACAAGATCTCCGGCCTTCTCTCTATGTAAAGAAGCATTTGACAGAGTCTTCCTATCTGAAATTCCGCTATCTCCGCGCGCCAGTTGTCGCCGATAGCTTTCGTAGGCCCGCCCCCCTACGGCCGCCCTAAAGTCACGTTGCAATGACGACAACACCCCTTTTACGGCGGTGTGTCGCGGGGATCCCAAAAGTAAGTTGCTGTTCCGCCGCTGTACTATTGCCTTTTGTATTTGTTGATAATACCTTTTAGATGCTGCGCCTCGCATAATATCCTCTTTTTATATATTCCCAAATTCCGGAAGGTTTAAACAGGGTCTTTATTCTTCAAAGTTTTCGACGCCAAGCTCAAAATAATTTCAGATGTTTAGTTTTCTTTAATTTACGGGAATCAACAATACTGCAATTGTTATCAAAAAATCACGATACTTAGGTAAATCCATGAGTGTAGGCCCAATAAACCTTCGCAGTACTCCGCTCCCCATCGGCGCCGTCGACCACATTAAGGCGAAACTCGCCGAAAAGAAGGTGGACATTCAGGCTGTTGTCGACGTAGTGGAATCAAAGTTTACTCCCAATGACGCGGCCAAAATCATAAAGTATCTCGACGACGAAGTATTTCCCGACCCTCCGAAAAGATCTCCGCTGCCGGCCAAAGAGCAATACGTTTTTATCCAAAAACTATGCGACAAAGTTTCTAGCAGTCGCGATGCGCTCGCTGTCCTCGGTCGCCAATGTACGCCCACCACACTATCCAGAAGCCGAACGGTCGCCCAACTCATGGTCAGAGCGGCAATAGACAAAAAAAAACTGGATCTGGGCGATGTATCGTACGTTGAAAATATAAGTCAGTTTCTAAAAAATCTTGCCCACCCCGGCGCCGGGCATATCTCGACTCTGACGGATTTGATGACCAGCCTCGAAAAAAATGACGCCGCACGGGTGGGATTCTTCCGAATTATCGGGCAAGTCGGGCTTCCGAT
>CAYGHZ010000216.1:0-3878 GCA_964349635.1 uncultured Candidatus Marinamargulisbacteria bacterium | reverse complement strand
ACTTACAGACTCTATTAAAACCGGCGCCGCCTATCGGTTTAGCCATAACATCACGGAGCAAAAAGTAGCCACGGCGTCCAACGTCGATACGGTGACGCATACCGCCGAAACCAGCGCGGAATGGAATGTGACACCCAAATTGAATATCAAGCTCACGGGATCCGGCTCTCAAAGCACGGATCTAAGGAACATTACGCCCAAGACCTATTTGATCACCCCTCGGATCGATATTCGCTGTCGTCCGACGACGGAGTGGAGTCTCGTCGGATTTTTTGAACTGTCGAAATCGTTTTCCGGCCAAGCAACCAATCACAAAAAAGCGTCGTTTTATTCCAAGTACGACGCTTCGATTCTTAATGTGGCGGATATGACGTTTTCCTCGCAGGTGGACTACGACGGAGAGTCCGCGCCGAAAGATTATGATACCTGGGATTTTTTGGTAAAATTGACTCTGACGTTCTAGATTTAGTTCTCTATCCCCAGTGAATACCGAATCTTACCCACATCCAAAAAACGCATCACTTCATTCGCCGGCTGTCTCAATGAGTTGTTTTCAAATTCGTCCAACAGGGTTTCAACTTTCGCCCGGCCTGACTTCGTTTTGACAGCCTGACGCGGCGTTTTCCCGTTGTCTTCCGGGCGATAGGCCATACAACACGCGGACTCGAACCGGTTTTCGAAATAATCCCGGCCGTCGGGATTGGCCATGAGTCGGTCAAAATCTGCTTGGGATAAAATTGGACATTTCCACAAAAATTCTCGGAAGGACGCGATGTCTTTAGAATCCGTAACTTCAAGGAATAACGCGGCCCATTTTTCTCCGAGAAGATGCCGCATATGCAAATGGGCTTCGTAGGCGATATTCACCTCGCGCTTGTGGTCTTCCAACGCCAGGCAGCATTTTTTGTATTTCTTGCCGCTGCCACAGTAACACGGGTCGTTTCTTCCAACGTCCTTAGACATAGTAACTGGAATTATTTCCCAGTGATCTTAAACATCCCAGTTCCGCATTTCGGACAGGTTCCTTTGAGAGCCTTGCGCCCGTTTTTCATGGTGACTTCTTTTGGAGCTTTTATTTCGCGCTTTGCTTTGCATTTGACGCAATAGGCTTCGGCCATGGGTTTTCTCCTCTTGATTGAATAGGTAAACCAAGCAGCATCATACCTAAATTTTCAGACTAAGAGCAACATTGAAACCATTTCGCATAGTTTGCCGACAATTAGGTATGAGGGGGGGCCTTCTATTATTGCTTGTTCTTACTTTGGCGCTGGGGACGTTCCATCCCGTTTCAGCGGCCGACTTTGATCTTACCGTTGGTTTCCAAACCTTCAATTACAAGGAAAACCTTGAATCACCCAAGAAAAGCGAAGAAAGAGGCGTCCTGTCCGGAATCGGGCTGTCAAAAATGCTCCTCGAGACCGACGTCGCTGTCCTCCGACTGGCAGCTAATCTTACGATAGGACAAACGCTTTACGATGGCGCTATTCGAGACTCACGTTCAGGCGAGATCACACCCTATCAGGATCGCACCGACCACGTCATTGTCGATATCGCGAGCTTGTTTCATGCTGGATTCGTTTACGGAGGGGTTGGCTACCATCGTTGGGAGCGGCAATTAGCCTCCTATATCGAGAATTATTCCTGGGGATATGTGCCCTTGGGCTTGCGGTTTTCATTCGATCCAAATCTTGATTGCTCCTTCGCGGTAGATGTGGGCGCCGAATTCATGTTTAGCGGGACGATCGAAATTCCGCCGGGTGGCGCATTTATCACGCATGGCCAGGCTCCGTTAGGGAACCGAACCGGATGGCATATCAAAGGCGACCTAATTTACGAGCCATCCGAGTCTATGTCGATTCAAATAAGCCCGTGGTACCGTTATTTTGCCATCGGTCAAAGCGAACCATTCTCGTTGACCACCTTTGAGTCTAAGAAAATGACTGTTTATGAACCTGATAGCGCAACACACCAATTCGGAGTTAGTATCTCTGTTCCGATTAGGTAGATAGGGAGGAAAATAAATGAAATATGGAAAGATTTTAAGTGCGTTTATCGTGACAATGGCAATAGGTGTTTCTGGTCTGGCATCGACCGGAATCGAACAGGCCGAAAACGCCGCGCAACAAAAATATTTGGAAGCTATTTACGAAAATGGAAATTTAACAAGACAAACGACAATTTAATGTGATAATATTAAATATTGATACACAAAATGTCTTGATTTCTTCAACTCAAAAAAAGGGGAATAAAATGAAAAAACAGTTCACAAAATATCTGATATTAATAGCCGCAGCGGCCGGCGTGACCGGATGCGGTCGGGCAAACCTTTCGCCGTCCGCCGAATTCCTGAAACAAAAAGGTAATATCGCGCTGGTCTGGGCCAGCAAATCTGAAACTGCAACATTTACTCGAGAAGGCAGTCAGGGGCTTCTGGATGTTGTCGTTAACAAAATGACGGAGGGATCTCTAACATCCAAAATCGTTAACACCAAATTGGATCCCGTTGTGGATAGCTTATATCTAAAAAAGTATGGGCCCTCATTTACGAAAAGCGGATTTCAGGCCAACCTGGTTCAGCTGCCGCTCGACAAGAAAAATCTGAGAGACGTGCCAAAAAAATCGGAGAAAGAGTTTTGGTTGGATTTGAAAGAATTTAAACAAAAATATCAAGTGGATTACGTCCTGTTTTTGGATATTCAAGAATTTGGCGTAAAGCAGAACTTTTTTGGGTTTATAGCGACGGAAGCGCCAAAAGCCCGGACGCAAGTGGATGTCTACCTGGTTGACACGAAAGACAACGGAATCGTAGGCGAGTATCACGCAATAAAAGAGCTTGAAGCAAAAGGCAAGTGGGACAACCCGCCGGAATACCCGGAAATGATGAAGGCGGTTTACGATTCGTTGCAGAGTTCATTGGAGGAAGCGTTTTTCGGGTTTTTTAACTGGGAAAAAACAATCTAAGGCTAGGGGGAATTTTTGTGGTAAAGAAATTTATAGTTCTGACAGGTGTCTTATTGTTCGTTTCAAACATTATTTGCGGGGCCGAAGATGCTCCAAAATACATGAAAATAGACGAATCCAAACCTATAACCGAGCCTTTGTCCGAAGGCTCGGTTTCGGCTTCGACTTACCGGCACGGGCTGGGGTTCCAGTATGATTTTCGCGACTATTCATCGACAATCGCAGTAAAGGCTCTACCGATAATGCTGGTCTGGTCTACCCAAAGCACGGAAAACGGCTTTTTTTTGAGAGCTTTTCATACGTTTACAGAATCCTCGATGTCGACTCCGATGTTCATATCCGACGGATCAAAAACGGCCGTTTTTGATAAATTGTCAGTGGCAGGGTTTGGCGGCGGCGGCAGATATTTTGTTCCCGGAGGCCTATTTTTTGTCGATTTTTCGACCGACTTTATTTTTTCGAGCAACGGCGCCACCCGATCCGGGTTCGACGGGTATTCATTCGAGTTATCGTTGGGTCAGCGGCATGATTTAGGGTTTGGACTTGAAATGAGGCCCAGCGTCGGTGCGCACTTAGACCTATTTACCTCCGCGCGTTTGGACGGCCAGAGCAAGAAACTAAATAGCGGACTTTCGGGGTTGGGGTATCGACTGGGTGTTGAGGTCAGCAAGGTATTTTGACTCGAGATCTCTGGGACATCCGTTCTTAATAATGTAAAAACAAATAACATAATCACTTAATCAGGAGACCACCCAATGCCAAAAGACCAATTAATCGCTATCGCCGGAGCCCTTTTTCTATTAATTTTTGCGCTCGGCGTTCGCATCATCCGTCCCACACACCGAGGCCTGGTAGAACGCCTTGGGAAATACAGCCGATTCGCCCAGCCCGGATTCCATTGGATAATCCCAATTATC
>CAYGHZ010000215.1:0-3913 GCA_964349635.1 uncultured Candidatus Marinamargulisbacteria bacterium | reverse complement strand
AATCCAAATAATATTCCCATGCGTTTAAAAAAAATTATTGCGATTGACCGAGGCCTGCACCTCGATAGAGCCATCTTGAACTTGTCGAGGCGCATTGCCGTTGACCCCCGGGACGCCTATTTAAAAGCGGCAGCCATTCGAATGATGTTTTTGGGCAATTATTGGCCCGCATCAGACCCCAAAACTAAGGAAATCGGAAACGCTTCGGCGATGGTAATGCGAAACGCCCGGAAACAATTGGGAAATATGAAGCTTCCCTCCATGAACTTTGAACTCCTGCGACGTTTTACCAATCCGCTGCATGTCGGAGGCGTCACGTTACCAGCATCAAACCATCTTCACATGAATATGGATTATTTCTCTGTGGATAAAGCGATTTCTGTTTCGGACGGCGTTTCAATACCGCCCAGCCCCACCCTTGCCCGGCTCCTCGTCGACCGAATCAAGGAACTGATTTCAACGTCAGATGAACTTCAGAGCTTGGATTCTTCGAACCATCCGGCCATCGCCCGATTTATCCGCCACAAGATTTGTGAAGCCGCAACCAGTATCAACGTCAAAAATCAAAGCGCGACGCTTAACTTGAATTTGGTTTTCAGAGGAACAGCGAACAGGAACTTTCTTTTCAGCTACAACGCAGGCGATTCCCAAACGGTTATTTTTAATTGTCGCAGCGGTCAAATCCGCCGCCTCAATCCCATGTTTGAAGCTCGTGACGACCTCCCGGATGCGCAGTGGGCAAAGCAGCGAATGTTTCTGGTCGACGTTACAGATCGTCGCGGAGCCTTTATTCCCACCGCCACTCAAGTAGAAGCTTATCTGAAACACCCCTATAAACGAAACATGGCGGATCCGGGCGATTGCATTTATGTAAAACAAAGAGGATTTGCCACCGTCCCGGACATTAGCATGACCGTCGCCGAACTAAGCGACGATGATCGGGCGCTTTCCGCCACCGACGGAGTGTTCGATAACTGGGAGATGGAGGATTTGGCCGATTTTTTGAGTCGGTGTTTAGACCGTCCCCCCCGTGAAATCGCCTTATTGCTGATGGCCGCCACGCAATTTAAGGTGCGCAAAGACGACGACATGACGTTGGTATATTGGAATCCGGCTGAATTTGTGATTAACCCTATCCCTATCCTAAAGGAGGAAACCGGCTGCTCCTGCCGCATTTGCTGACCTATGAACTTGAAAAAAATTATTGCCGCCCGTCGCCCAGATCGCCTCCAAGATTCTCTTGATAGAGCATCAGACTTGTTTGCTCAATTTCCGAAGGCCGATAGTCATGAGCAAGCCCTCATTTATCTAAAGGCTAGAGCGGTTGAAATGTTGTTTGACAACGATTATTGGCATGAGGGCGATCGTCGACATAAACTTGACGCCAAAGCCAAAAAAATGACAGACGGGGCACACGACGTCCTGGAAAACGCATCCAAATATAGGATTCTCAAGGCACCTTTGGCGCCGATTGAACCATTACATGGACACGTCAATTTAAAACATGTTGGTGCAGTGACACTGCCGGCGGCGGCGAACCTTTCCTTCAATATGGATTTCCTCTGCGCCGACACAGTGGTTGCTGTTTCCGACGGCGTTTCAATACCGGAGAGCCCCAATATTGCCAAGGCCTTGGTCAGCGGGATCAACGCCCGCATCGGAAGATCGGGAGAATTTGAGACCCTGAAAAGCAAAGATCCGTCGGTTCTGAGCAATCAATCGAGAATTGCGCTATTTATCCAACGAAAAATTCGTGAGGCGGCTTTAAAAATCGATGTTAAAAATGAATCCGCGACTCTTAATTTGAATCTTGTTTTTAAAAGTCCCGACCGCAAAAATTATCTTTTCAGCTATAACATTGGAGATTCTCAGAGTGTGATCATCAGAAGCAACGGTGGGCTTGTCCCACTTAACCCCATGATCAGAAACAATCGCGACGTTATTTTTACTTCGGAGGAAGTAGCAAAGCATCTTAAAGCCAACACCCGGCCCCGAGATATGAGGAATCCGGGCGCCTGTGTCGAAATCACGCAAAAGGGTCTCGTTCGCATCCCTCCTATTAATATGACCGTCGCGGTTCTTGAGGATGGAGACAGAATCCTAACCGCTACGGACGGAATTTTCGACAATTGGAGCATGAGTGGCTTGGGCAAGTTCATCCATCGGCGCCGCCATCTTTCGCCCGGGCAGGTTGCCTTACAGACCATCGGAATTACCCGTCTAGCCGCCGTCAAAGACGAGGATATGACCTTGGTTTTGTGGGATCCTGCGCAATTTGTGGCTGGACACATTCGTGAGCTGGATAGCGGGTGTTCTTGCGTCGCGTTTTGACTGGAATGAAATAAACTTCACGTTTAACTTTCTTCAATATCGGGAATAAACCCACCGGTTTGTTAGTGATTTTTCATAGCTGGGGGTACGGTCATGGCGTTAGGTATCGGTAGTCATCCTAGTAAAATCCCAAAACAAGACTCAAAAACGTCTTCTTCCGAGGTTAAGGGTTGGGCCGTAGGCCTTTTATCCAGTGGCAATGAGAGCAAATCCGTTGCTGAAAAAAAAGAAGCCTTGGCTAAAGCTATCGACGATCGATTAAAATCGCCTTTTAAGGGAGCCACAAGGCTTCTTGGTTCTCTCACCGGCAAAACCAGAACTATTCCGGAAGTTCTAAAAGAATTTAAGGGTGAGTTGGAAAAAGTTAAGCCGGGACACCCGAAGTTCGCTTTAGCGCAAGAACTCATCACCATGCTTGCGGAAAAGAAAGATTCGGAAAACCCGCAACCGACTGCCGCACCGGCAAAAGATCCCTCTCCCGCTCAAGCCCAGAACAGTCTCAACATCACTGCCGCAACCCCCGGAAAAACAGAACTGGAAAAACTTCAAATAGAACTTCGGGAACTTAGGCGGGAATTTGGATCACTACCTGTGACTGAAAAAGCAGGCAGACAAGACGAATTTGCAAAAAAGATAGATGAAAAAAATTCTAAAATCGACGAGCTTCAAAAAAAGGCTCTCACGCCCGAAACAAAAACAGCCAAGGCAGCATCCCCTGAAACCCCGCTTCAGGCGAAGCAACGCGAACTACGAGAAAAACATGCGGCCTATTTTGTTGAGGCGCAAAAATTTATTAGGGAGCAACGGGACAAAAACGTTCCGACCGAGAAAAGCGATGCGGTTCCCGATACGCTGAAAAAAGCGGCGGCAGAGGTTATTGAATTGGACAGAAAGTTCGAGGCGATGCCTACGTCTACCGAGGCCGTCCCGCAAAAACTTGAATATCATTTAATTAAATTAGATTTTAACTTTTTAAATGCAAAAACGACTGCCCGTGATGAAATGACGCTGAAAAAAGCAAACCAAGAGTATCAGACAAACTTTAAAGCGCTGAGCGTCGAAGTTCGAAAAATGATGGTTGCTCAAGCGGAAGCAAAGGCTGCTGCCGCGGCCACAGCCACACCCAGTGCGACTCCCGCCAGCAATACCCCGGGGACGGTCGCAGTCGATCACGCAAAACTGGTCAATGAGCAGATTGAAGCCAAAAAACAGGAATTTAAGGCCGAAGCTGCAAAAATATTTGGCGAAATGGCGTCCTATCACAAAGCGGTTGAGGAAGACGAGCCGGATACCGCTAAGACTGACGCAATGCGCACTCGAATCGCCGGAATGATTGACGAATTTAAGGTGAAGCTAGAAGCCAACTCCACCCTTTCACTGGTTCCGATCGACGAAAACCTCAAGGTCGAATATCGGCATGTTGGAACACGAAATCAAGGAGAATACGCTGGGTGGCTTTCTGCAGCTAACCAATGGCTGACGGTCCATCCGCTTTCCATCAATTTGCGGGAAGATGAGCCAACGGCGCAGCCGGTAAAAGCGCCCGAACCGAAGGCCGCAGCACCTATTACAGTTCATATTC